>NZ_JBMERP010000086.1:0-14323 GCF_049310925.1 Virgibacillus sp. DJP39
CCAAAAAAATGCGGATGATGTTTCTATGAATAATTCAGGATTATAGTACTAGATGCCTGGCCTTTATTCCTTCTTTCACTCTTCGGTCCCTTGCTTACGCATATCGCCGCTATCAAGCCCTCTTCGCTTTTACTGGCTAGCTGCGAGGGCTAGCGGCTCGTGTCGTAAACAAGTGACACTTCGAGTGCTTAGAGCTTGCACTCTTCGGTCACTTGTTTACGCATGTCGCCGCTATCAAGCCCTCTTCGCTTTTCTTATTTACTGGCTGCCATTTTTTATCATTGTTGCTACTTCGATTGTACGTTTTGCCTGATGTTTTACTGCCCCTTCTACGTCTTCTACCATTTTTCCATCTTGCCCCACTGTCACACTTGTTCCATATGGATTTCCACCAGCACCAAACAATACTTGGTCAGAGTAACCTGGAGCTACAACGATTGTTCCCCAGTGAAACATGGAAGTATATAAAGCTAATAAAGTAGCCTCTTGTCCTCCGTGTGGATTTTGTGCTGATGTCATCCCGCTTACTACTCTGTTGACTGTTTTTCCACTAGCCCACAGACCACCTTGTAAATCAAAGAATTGTTTCATCTGAGAAGGCATGTTACCAAAACGAGTTGGTATGCTGAATATTATTGCATCAGCCCATTCTATATCATCTGAAGAAGCTTCTGGAACATCCTTTGTTTCCTCAACGTGTGCCTGCCAAACGGGATTAGATGCTATCGCTTCCTCTGGAGCAAGCTCGGCAACTTTTCGCACTTTTACTTCAGCTCCTGCATCTTTTGCACCTTCCTCTGCCCATTTTGAAAGTTGATAATTATTCCCTGTTGAACTGTAGTAAATCACTGCTAATTTAACCTCTGACATCTTTTTCGACTCCTTCTATTTTACTGCTTCCGAGCAAACAATGTTTACACTTTTTTAGTTATATCCAATTAGCACTAGTTTATCTATTTTTTTCAATCAAAAATGAAGAGTAACAATAATTATTCGGAATAACTTATATAATGTAAAATATTTCTACAAATGTGTCTATTTGTGAGTTAAAATAAGATATAAGGTCTAACAAAGGGGAGAATGTTCCATTATGCACGAGGCTAGAAAGTTTATTTATACTCTATTAATTGCTTCCATTATATTAGCTTTAAGCACGCCACACTTGTTAATTGATACACCTACATATCTATTAACACTTGGATTATTATGGCTGTTTTCAAGTCTTTATGACCATTTCAAATTAATTGTTAAAAGTAAATTAAACTCAGGTACGTATATTGATTATGGAATTAATTATAGTCTGGCAATTGCTATTTTCTCAGGCCCCCTTGGACTGCTTATTTACGAAATAATTATACGGTTAACCGAATTCATTAACAAAAAGATAACCAAAACTGCTGAACAGCATGAGTTTATCCATACCCTGTTCAATATAGGTTCTTTCACATTAAATGGAACAATTGGGTATTACCTCTTTTACATACTGGAGCCGTCCTTTCAAGCTGTTCCTTTTGGATATTGGATATTAATGTTTCTTCTCCTTAGTGTTATGTCAATTATCTCGGACATTTCAATTATTACTGTGTTTAAATTATTGAAAGAAATAACCACAAAAAAGGAAGCGATAGATTTTGTCAAAACAAGGTCAGTTCTAGATATGGCAAAGGTATCTTTTACGAACGCTTTGTTACTTGTTTTTTTACTGGAAAGACAATGGGAAATTATCGTCTGCCTGCTCATACTTAATTACCTGGTTAGTCGCTCGTTTCTTGATAAATCACAATCGATGCAAAATAAGGTTGAGCGGGACAAGTTTGAACAACTGGCCTATTCTGATTTTTTAACAGAGTTACATAATCGGGCATACATGGACAAAACAATGGAGAAATTAAGCTCGTCAAATGAACTAATTGGAATTGTAGTAGCAGATATCGACTCTTTTAAGCAAATTAATGATTCCTATAACCACGCAATTGGGGATCAAGTAATTAAGGAATTCGCATTAATTCTGAAAAAATTTCTAACTGAAGAGGATTATGTATTTCGTAGTGGTGGTGAAGAGTTTACACTATTTCTTCGGGGTAAAAGCTACGATGAGACATCCGAATTAGTTTATAAAATAAAGAATGCAACTGAATCTGGTATGGTAAACACAGTCTTTAAAGGTGAAGATGTAACTGTTTATTACACCGCATCATTTGGGTTGTTTTACTTTAAAGCAGATGGCAATATTTCAATGGACAAGGGCTATGTACACGCAGATCAACTTTTACTTATTTCGAAAAAAAATGGCAGAAATAGAGTCACAGCAAACAATGGAATGATAAAAATTCCTGTGTAACTCTTTATAAAATCGCCAAGCTTAGTTTCACTTCTGCCAGTAAGAAAATTTTTTATATTTTCTTTATCGCAAAAAATCCAAGAAATTGAATTCTTGGATTTAAAGTACCAATATGTTACTTATTCACCCATTGTTGCTAGTGTTTCAGCAACATATGCAGAGACATCGGCAATTTCCTGTTCAGAAAGCTGGTCTTCAAACGCTGGCATTCCGCCCCCGCCATTTTTAACCTGTTGAACTATCTGATCATATGTTAATTCGCCACCTGTTAACGCTGGCGCACTGGCACCCGCTCCTTCTTGTCCGTGACAAGAAAGGCAGTTAGCTTTGTAAATTTCTTGTCCATCTTCTGCATTGCCTTGTACAGTAGTTGTTTCTCCACCGCTATCACCGCCAGATTCCGACCCCTCTTCTTCTCCACCGCCTCCGCAAGCAGATACGATGACAACTAACGCAAGAAGTAGTAGGGAAACTAGAAACTTTTTATTCTTTAGCATTACTTCACCTCCATAAGTTTATCTTCTACCATATTTTACTAGTTAATAACTTTAAATAAAAATATTCCAACTTAGTATTTCTAAGATTTTTATAACTATACCCTTAATATCTAATCTCAAACCAAAGAGCAGATAGGTGGACGTTAAGAGATAGAAGACGTATCATTTCCTTAGAAAAGATTTGTAACCATGAGGAGTGAATAAATATTTATGTCTAATAAAAGCTTTAATCATATTCCACTATCTGTCCTTGACTTGGCTCCTATCATAGAGGGAGGAAATGCAGGGGCATCTTTTAAAAATAGCGTCGAACTTGCACAGCACGTTGAAGACTGGGGCTTTAATCGATACTGGCTGGCAGAACACCATAACATGCCTGGAATTGCCAGCTCAGCCACTTCAGTCATCATTGGCCATATAGCTGGTGCAACGAAAGAAATTCGTGTAGGTTCTGGAGGTGTAATGCTGCCAAATCATGCAACTCTTGTTATTGCAGAACAATTTGGTACCCTTGAAACATTATATCCGGACAGAATTGATCTTGGAATTGGTCGTGCACCCGGAAGTGATCAGGCGACTGCATATGCACTTCGTCGTACATTAAATATGCGAGTTGATGATTTCCCAGCACAATTGGAGGAACTTCAGGAATACTTTAAGGAAGATTCTCAGAGTAGAGTCCGTGCTGTACCTGGAGAAGGATTAGAGATTCCAATTTGGCTTCTTGGTTCAAGCGGTTTCAGCGCACAGTTGTCGGCAGAAAAGGGTTTACCTTTTTCTTTTGCAAGTCATTTTGCACCTGATTATACAATACCAGCATTAAACCTGTATCGTGAAAACTTTAAACCTTCAAATGCGCTTTCAAAACCTTATGCGATGTTAGGAGTAAATATCATTGCTGCGGATACTGATAAGGAAGCAACGTGGCTAGCAACTTCACAGCAGCAACAGTTTCTGGGCATCAGAAGTGGTAAACCAACCAAGTTAAAACCACCTGTTGACAACCTTAATGAGATGTGGTCAGCGCTCGAACTGGCTGCTATTGAAAAAACTCTCAACTCTGGCTCAACGATCATAGGAAGTCCAGAGACTGTGAAAAAGAAGCTATCCAAGTTTATTGATGAAACTAACGCAGATGAAATTATCATAAACTCTCAAATTTATGACCAAAAGACAAGATTACGCTCCTATGAAATAGTAGCAGATTTAATGAATTAACCCAAAAAGCAAAGAGGACCATAATCACTGGATTATGGTCCTCTTTGAAAAAAATTATTGTCTAGCTACGGCACTAAACGGGCGCTTGCGCTTTTCCTATTTTGTCTAGCTCCAGCGCCCAGCGACTAGCAAACTTTACACTCCTTCACTACGATAAGTCAACATCGGCTCGTTCCTCAGAGGAGGGCCGACTAAAAGTGGACTTGCCGTCCAACGTCGGCATACCCCTGTTGCAGGGGTATGTTTCCTTTATCTCATTGCGGAGTGCTCCAGTTTGTACGTCGCTATACGGGCGCTTGCGCTTTTCCTATTTAAACCATCCCTTTTCTTTGAATTTTGAAATTGCCTCAATACGGTTTGTTACATCTAGTTTATCAAGTATTACGGAGACATAATTTCTAACAGTTCCAGTTGTAAGGAAAAGTTCACTTGCAATTTCTTTTGTGTTTTTACCACTGGCAATCAAATGTATTACTTGTTCCTCTCGTTCCGTTAACGGACTGCCAGTGCTATAAGCCATATCGACCAGTTCTGGTGCATAAATCTTTCTTCCATCCATAATTGTACGGATCGAATTGGCTAAGTCTTCACTTGGACTGTCCTTCAACAAATAACCGCTTACGTTGGCATTTCTGGCACGTTCAAAATAGCCAGTTCGAGCAAACGTTGTAAGTACAATAACTTTGCAGGGGTCATCCTTTAACTCCTCTGCTGCATCCAGCCCGGTTTTTAGCGGCATTTCAATATCCATAACGCAAATATCAGGGCGGTATTGCTTGACCAGACTTAAAACCTCTTCACCATTACTTGCTTTTCCAACTACTTGCATATCTTCTTCTAAATCCAGTAATGATCCAAGTGCACCTAGTAGCATTTGTTGATCTTCAGCAATAACAATCCGAATCACAACAATCCCTCCTCTTTCGAATGTTTAATTATGTGTGGGACCTGTAACGTAATAGAGGTTAGATCCGATGAATCTATATCCAAACGACCGTTTACAAATTCTAAGCGTTCTCTCATCCCTTGAATTCCGTGTCTTTTATACGAGTCAATTTCATCCGAAATGCCGACTCCGTTATCCTGGACTGTAATTAATAATTCCTTTGGTAGCTGACTGATTTTTATTCTACAGAAGGTTGCTTTACTGTGTTTGACAATATTTGTAACAGTTTCTTTTAAGCACATGCTAAGTACATTTTCCACTAAAAGAGGAACATCACTCAATTGCCAGTTTCCTTCAACAATCAGATCTATTTGCGCTGCATCCAGTATTTGCTCAACTCGAATTAATTCATCCTCAAGCTTGGCTCCCCTCATATCAGAAACCATTTCTCTTACCTCTTTTAATGCCGTTCTAGCAGTTTGATGAATATCACTAATCTCATTTTTTGCAGAGTCCGGGTTTAGGCTTACTAACTTTCCAGCTAAGTCGCTTTTCAGTCCAATGAGTGAAAGCTTTTGTCCCAACGTATCATGTAAATCACGAGCAATTCGCTGACGTTCCTCCATCACAACTAATTGAGAAATTCGTTTGTTTGCGTCCTTTAATTGGCCTTCAAGTTTCTCCTGTTTGTTACGATTGTACATGTTAAACGGAAGCAAAATAACACCAATGACACTTATCACAATAAACGGAATTTGTGCAAAAAACGCATCACTAAGTATGAAAAAGCTAACACTGATCGCTGCAATAGTTGTAACTAAATGGATTACGTATAATGTGATAAACCCAACCTTACTTTGCAAATTACCTATGTAGAAGGCTAAGAATAATGAGAAATAGACGTACCCAAAAAATAATGTCATCACAATACTGATTGTCATTTCAATACTCACCGACAAATACACAGGCCAGCCTTGTGATAAAAAAGATAAACGATAAGTAGCGAAAAACAGAACAATCATCACAATACCAATAATTACTTCAGGTGTTGAAGATGAACGAAAAACGAAATAAAATGGGAGAACACAAAAGATTATCCAAGCGTACGAGCTAAGCCCCGTATTTCTTGGAATAATATGATACCAGTTTTGCATAAAAACTCCTCCCTTCTATCATTATCCTACTATAATTAGTATATCAAAAAAACCCTTCATAGCTAGCTGAAGGGCCTTGATTTTATAAATAGTTCCATACTTATTTTTCTTGAAAACTTGATCTACCTGTATTTGCAGTAGCAGCTGGTTTCTTTAGAATATGATTAATTTCCTTAAAGGATTTAAATGTACGACTTGACTCATCATACAAGCGAAATCGAATCGACTTTAAACTAGTAGCTAACGTAATTGTTGTTGCTTGTTGCAATGGCGGTGTTGATTCATGTGCTTTTTCCAGATTATAGTTAGGCACCCTTGGACTCAAATGATGCACGTGGTGAAAGCCTATGCTTCCAGTCAACCATTGTATTACTTTTGGTAGTTTGTAATAAGAACTTCCATCCACAGCAGCTTTTACATAATCCCATTCTTCTTCTTTTTCAAAGTAGGAATCCTCAAACTGATGCTGGACATAAAACAACCAAATACCCAGTGAACCTGCAATAAACAAAATTGGTAATTGAATCATTAAAAATGCTTGCAGACCAACAACCCATATCAAAAGTGCGTATAATGCAACGATGGAAACGTTGATTAAATACGTGTTAACACGTTCTTTTCGTTTCGCATCTTTACGATTAAAACGACTTGATACCAAATATAGATAGATTGGGCCAAAACCGAACATTACTAGTGGATTACGATATAGACGATAAGACAGCTTGCCCCAGTATGAAGCAGCAATATATTCATCTACAGTCATTACCCAAACATCACCCGTTCCACGCTTATCCAGGTTACTACTTGTAGCATGATGGATTGAGTGTTCCCTTTTCCACTTTTCATATGGGAACAACGTAATGATTCCAGTTATTGTCCCGACAATTCTATTTGCTTTTTTATTTTTAAAAAACGACATATGTGTACAATCATGGAAAATGATAAAGATCCTTATAACAAACCCTGACGCCAAAACTGCAAATGCAAGGGTTAACCAGATGGAAACTGACAAACTTTGATACGCCAGGAACCAAAGTAGGAAAAAAGGAAGTATCGTATTGATTATTTGTTTGATACTAGCCCGCAAGTCCGCTGTTGCGAATGGTGCTACATTCTTTCTTAATTGAGTTTGCTTTTCTTTGCTCATAATGTCCTCCTATGATTAGGATATATTTTTAGCAGGAGGGAAAGTATAAAGCTTTCCTTCCTAATGTAAGTGCAACTTAGGCTTTCGCCATTAGGTAATATTGTTTGAATAAACATCTATTCTTTATTCACTATCCTAATCATAAAAGAATACCTTTCACTAAATAAGTCATAAACGTCAAGAAGCATACATGACAAGTGTCATATATTTTAGTTATTTATTTCGTGTAAAAGACTCAGGCATTATGACAGCAAGCACCTCTCCTCTAGCACTAACAACTCCATCAGCATATACCTCAGTCAAAACCTTCCATTTTTTGGGGTGAATTTTTTCAATTGTACCAGTCGCAACTAAAGGTACATCCTGAGGTGTTGGTTTTAGAAAATCCACCTGAAGTGATCCTGTTACAAAGCGCGGTGGTTCCTCTCCAACACCTGGCTCATACCCATTTTCCCGGTGCAATGCGAGTGAAGCTGAACCTGTCCCGTGACAATCTATCAACGAAGCAATGAGACCACCATATACAAATCCGGGTATTGCAGTATGTTCTTTATTTGGTATATATGTCGTGATCGTATTATTCCCATCCCAAGTCGTCCGGAAATGATGACCACTTTCATTTAGTCTCCCGCACCCAAAACACCATGCAAAATCTGAGGGGTAATCGTCTTGAATTGCATGAATGATTTTCTCTGTAACCATATTTCTCCTCCTTTTATCTGATTTCATACAGTATACATGATTTTAATTTATCAATTGTTAGATTAGAAATTTACTTTGGTGTAATATAAAGAGAAAGGGATAAAATTAAACGAAGAGGTGACAGGTTATGAAGGCTATTACTGTTAAACAACCAGGTGGTCCGGAGCAGTTACAAATTTCTGATCAGCCCAAACCGGAAATTAAATCTGGACAATTATTGGTTAAAGTTAAAGCTGCAGCCATTAATAGAACTGATATTGTAAGTCGCGAAGGCAAATCGGGTTATTTAGCCAACCCAGTCCTTGGGGTAGAAGTATCAGGAATAGTTGAGGAAGCTGGTGAAAATACAAACATTGAAGTTGGCAGCCCTATAATGGGACTTGTGAATGGCGGTGGATATGCCGAGTATGCTGTTATACCGGCTGATAGAGCCATAATCATCCCAAAAAATCTATCCTACGAAGAAGCTGCCGCTATCCCCGAGGTATTTCTGACCGCTTTTCAAACCCTATTCTGGTTAGGGAATTTACAATCAGAGGAAACCGTACTTATTCATGCTGGTGGCAGCGGAGTCGGGACAGCTGCTATTCAGCTAGCAAAACAACTAGTAAATGCTACCATAATTACAACAGCTGGTTCTGACAAAAAACTTGAATTTTGCCGTTCACTTGGTGCAGATACTTGTGTTAATTATAAGGAACAGAATTTTGATGAAAAAGTACTAAGCGTTACAGACAATTCAGGTGCGGATGTTATTTTGGACTTTATTGGTGCATCCTATTGGAAGAAAAACTTTCAAAGTATAAAGGTAGATGGCCGGTGGATTCTGATTGGCTTACTAGGTGGAGCAAAGCTTGAGGAATTCAATTTGATGGAAATTATGGCTAAGCGGATACAGTTGAAAGGTACGTTACTTACACCAAGAAGTGACCAATACAAAGCAGAGTTGACACGGGATTTCGTTAAAAAAGCACTCCCACTTTTCTCCATAGAAAAACTAAAACCAGTAGTTGACCATATATTCTCTTTTGATGAAATTCAAGAAGCTCACAGGCATATGGAAAGCAATAAAAATATCGGGAAAATTATAGTAAAGGTAGATTGATTTTAGAAGTAAAGACAGTATAAAAACTTTCTTTCTGCATAAGTGCAACTAAGTGGCCATAAGACTTGGCGATAAGCCAAGTTTTCTAAAGTTTTCCCCCAGTTTTTTCTAGTCTTCCCCTATTATTTTTGGTAATCTTATACTAGACACTTACATCGAAGTTTGACGAGAAGTAGATACTCGTACAAACCCGATTGTTTCAACTAACATTCTGTAGGGGGAAAGATACAAAATTCCGACTGAATGAAGTTTCACTTTACTTAACAGAGATGAGGTTTTTCTATGAAGCGTTTGGTTATTTTAGGTGGCGGTTATGGCGGAATGATGATTTTGTCAAATTTGCTGGACAAGATTCCTGGGAATGTACAAATCACTATGATTGATCGAAATCCATATCACTCCTTAAAAACCGAATATTATGCAATTGCAGCAGGTACTACCTCTGACAGAGATGTTAGGGTTGATTTTCCGAAACATGATCAAGTCGACTATGAATTTGGTGAGGTAGCGTCGATTGATTCAGTTAACCAACAAATTTCATTCAAGGATAAAAGTAACTCTGTAAGCTACGATTATCTGGTTATCGCACTTGGATGTGAAGACAATTATCATGACATTGAAGGTGCAAGTAAATTCACTGAAAGTATTCAAACATTTTCTAATTCAAGACAAGCTGGCTTAAATATAGGGAACTTAAAAGCCTATGGTAAAGTTACAGTTGTCGGGGCAGGCCTAAGCGGAATTGAAGTTGCGTCTGAAATTCGTGAAAGCAGATCCGATTTGAATATTCGTCTTCTGGATCGTGGTGAAACAGTTCTAAAACCATTTGATTCAAAAGTACAGAACTATGTGGAAGACTGGTTTGTAGACAATGATGTTGAAGTGCTGCATAATGCGAACGTTGAATATGTTGAAAAAGATGGAGTCTGCAATAATGGTGTCTGTTACGTTAATGATGTAACAATTTGGACAGCAGGTGTACGACCAAATTACTTGGTAAGAGAACTACCGTTTGAAAAAGACTCACAGGACAAAATAATCCTGAATGAATTTTACCAGGTTCCTTCAAATCAAAATGTATATGTAGTAGGAGATTGTGCTTCTTCTACTTATTCGCCAAGCGCTCAGTTAGCCCGACAGCAGGGTGAGCAAATCGCAGATATTCTGGCAGCAGTATTAATAGATGAAGAACCGAAAAAACCAAAAGAAATAAAGCTAAAAGGTACACTAGGTTCCCTTGGTAAGTCTGACGGATTTGGCAGCATGTTCTCAAAATCAGCTACAGGATTACTTCCTCGACTAGCGAAATCAGGAGTATTGTGGCTTAACAAACGTCACTAACATTTCATAAGATTAATTAGCCATTTGACAGGACGCTGGTTCCTGCAAATGGCTTTCGTTATAATTAGTCCGTGATTCTGCTGACTCCAAGATACTCCAGAGCTTGCTGTACAGTGGCCATCGTTTTAATAGCAGTAAGATCAACACCCAATTTAACAGCACTTTGTGTTAAGTCTGGTCTGATTCCTGTTATTATAGAACGAACGCCCAGCAATTGCAGCACATTACTGATTTTAAGTATATAGTCCGTTATCATTTCATCAAACGTGTAAATACCCGAGAAATCGATTATTAGTATTTGTACGTTTTTTTGTTGTACTTCTGAAGGTATTTTGTCTAATAATTGGATAGCTCTTTCCAAATCAATTGAACCGATAAGCGGCAAAACCGATATATCCTCCAGCAACGGTACAATTGGTGTGGACAATTCATTGACCTGCCTTTTGTGCTGCCGTTCTTCTTCTTTACGTTTGGTTATATCCCTAAGTGTAGTTTGTATAGCTTGTTTATCCCCAAAATCGATAGGATGACAATACAACTCAACTTCAGCAGACGATCCATCAGCTCTTACTATTGTTTCCTCAATCAATTCAGCTGGTATTCCTTCCTCTTGTGTTAAGCGTATCCTTTCCCTAATTAAATTTTTACTATTACCTTGAAAGCAATCTACTATAGAAGAACCAATTATTTCTTCTTTTGTACCTTTTAGGTTTTTAGCACCAGACTCATTAACATACAATATCTCTTCATTAGCATGAATGAGAATGGATTCTAAAGAATATTCGATAATCTGGCTATACATTTTTTCATTTTCCATAGAAACTCTAAGATCTTCAGAAAGACTAGTCTTCAAAATTCCCTCAACTCCTTGTCACAAAAATTATATTCTATTGTGTTAATTTAGAAAAGATTATATAGCAAAAACCGAGTGATTACTGCTCCACATCTAAAGACAATTCGGGGTGGTAGCGATAAGTTTTTAAATTGATTAACCCATCATTAACTTTAATTCCTTCTTGTTCCAATAACCACTGCTGACTAAAAGCACCTTCTACATCTTTTATTGCTATTTGCCCCTTGCTATTTATGACCCGATGCCAGGGTAAGTCATGTTTCCTACTCATCGAGTGCAGGATGCGAACAACCTGTCTAGCACCTCGTGGACTTCCAGCAACAGTAGCAACCTGCCCATACGTCATAACCCTGCCTGCTGGGATTTGTTTTAAAATAGATATTACATTTGCGGTAAAGGCTTTCATAATATGCAATTGGCTCCTCCCTGTGCTGTAGCACAACTATCATTTTTATAGGGTAACGGTCCAAAACCTAAAAACACACTAGCATAATATGTATGAATCAATATAAAAAGGAGGTTGTGTAATGGTTAATAATAGGCGAAACAGGATACCAAGTTGCGGTATATTTCCTGGTTATAATTGGTGTGGGCCAGGTTGCAGCGGTCCAGGCGCACCAGTAAATAGAGTTGATGCAGCATGTAAGGCACATGATGAATGTTACCGCATATACGGGTCCATCTGTAAATGTGATATACAATTCATGCGTCGTTTACAAGCCTATCGTACTCCTCAAACATTAGAAGGAAGACAGGCGAATGTAATGTATAAAGCCATGAAAATCAAATCGCGCTTTTCATGCGGTTATTAAGTTTGCTCGTTAGGAAACACCTTAATCCAACTAACTACATTAAGGACCACCAATAAACCTAGGTACAAATAAATACCATTACTAATCGTTAAAAAGAAGTAGTGACCAAGTGCAAACAGTCCTGCTAATAATGAGAGTAGTATATTTAAGCCAGTGTTCATATCCTGAGAAAACTCAACCGATTGTGTATATGGATACACACCGTCATTTAGTAATTTATAGGAAATGATTGTCTGGAGAAATCCAGACAGAAATACTACAAACAAATCAGGAACTATCCTAATAGAAAAGATCCAAGTGAACGCCGCACACAGTACGATAAAAATCGGCAAGTATAACTTAACGATAAAAGCTTTGACAGCACTACGATTAAAAGATGCTAAATTACTAACTGGTGCTGCCCGAAATACCCAGCTGCCTTTGTAGCTTTCCGAATACTTAAGCATATGCACTGCTGTTGGTATCATAATGCTTACTCAAACGGGGCTCCAAACCAAATTGGAGGTATAAAAACATGCCACCAGCTAAACGAGTAAGAAACTGCCAAGTCAATTATTTCAAAAGAACGAGCCAGAACTTGATAACCAAGCACGATTCCCACAGATAATATTATTTGCACAAAGTTGATAATGTCCTTTAAACGCTCCCCACTAAAGAACTGCAATGTAACAATGTAAATAAGGGCAGTAAATGCAATTATAAATAGCACATTAAAAAACAGAGCCACTATAAAGAGAAGCGAAAAAATTACTCCCTTTTAAATAAACATAAAAATTAGTGGCACCGCAACAAATGCACCCGTCAATAAACTCATGTAAATACTTACATGCACCATTTTTGCAGCACTAATTGTTCTTTTATCCACTGGCTTTGTACTTAATATATTCTTATCTCTAACGTCCAAAAGAACCGTTGAGAAATCTGATATCATAGAGGTCATAAGAAAAAACATTATTATTCCAAACATCAGACTGATTTGCAACATGTAGTTGTCGCCTAGGAAAATAAAAGGAATAAGGATTAAACCGTAAAGTCCATAGCTAATCGGTTAATGAGTGGATTTGAGATGAGCCATGTTATTCACACTCGAATTTCTGCATTTTCAAAAGGGATGAAACAAAAGGTTTTAATCATATCAAGCTTGCTGCACGATCCCGATTTATTGTTCTTGGTAAAGTTAAGTATTCACTTGCGGTTAAATTATCATAAATATCAGCATCTTCTGGAACGTAACCGATTTTTCTTTTATATGTATGGTCACCAGAGTCGATGTTTTTCCCGAAGATTTCCACCTCACCACGTTAATCTTCTATTAATCCAAGCATAATTTTTACCGTTGTGCTCTTCCCTGCACCATTTGGACCAATATACCCAATAATTTGTCCCTTGAACACGTCCAAATTTATTTCATTCAACACACGCTTCCCACCAAAATGCATCGTTAGGTCTCTAAGCGATAAAACCTTATCATTAAATTCAATTATAATCACCTTCTAAACTTAATAGTATAATAATTCTATCATAATAAGAGGGTGCTTACAGAAAATCATTCAAATTTCAAAAATGGGGCTGGGACAAAACCCTATAAAAATGAATAAACCGCATGAAATCAAATTTAAAAACCTTGATTTCATGCGGCTTTATTTTCTAAAATTAATCAGTTTTACACTTATGTCCCAGCCTCTTTTTTGCTCAATACTACTCTTCTTTCTTACTAAGATACTCATTAGGTGCTTCATCGCCATGTGCATTATTATTCTTAAACTGACTTTTTCTTCCGTTTCTATGCTCACCACTGTTTTTATTTTCCTTGAATTGGTTATTAAATTCCTTTTCTTTATTTACCATTTTGCTAAAAATCCCTCCTTCCAAAAGCAGATTACCTTAGTTTCAGGTTAAAATAGCATAATTATTCAGGTATCAGAATTGAATTGAATTGAACCGAACTACTATTTGTCCAATCATAAAACATATTCCTTCTTCTAGTGAATAGTATAGTTGGTGAGGGTGGGCGTTGGCGTTTCGCAGTACATGTAATTAAAATTACTCGTATTGCTCGACATACAAATAAATAGGAAACTAACCCTAATTGAAATAAATTTTAGATTATTCTTAAAATATTGTTTATGGAGACGACAACTAGGGAAAGCATTAGTAAAGCCACCCGTACTGCCCTTTAAACCTCCCCCATGATAGACATAATTCAATTCTTAGATATTTTTATACGAAGTTTTTACCAGTAACATGTTCATGTTTAAAAAATTAAT
>NZ_JBMERP010000087.1:0-14214 GCF_049310925.1 Virgibacillus sp. DJP39
GTTGGTTTACTGTGGAAATTCATATTATTTCCTCCTAGTTATTAGTTAAATCATATAATTTTTGACCTTATTTAGTTACTTAATGTAACCTAGTTTATATTTATAATTAAATTATGTCAAGTAACCAATATGCGCCCATTTGTTTAATAGAGGTTGTACAAAAAGTTCGATAAAAATGACACAGGTTGAGATTTCCCGTTATTTATTCATAAAAATGAATAGTCACTCACTTTATGGTATCCTACAGTTATAGATAAAGAGGTGAGCGGATGTTTCTAAAAAGGAATTCACGTATGGATGAAGTCAGCAATGTCCGATTTGTAAATGGTCTGGTGTCATTTGGCGGTGTTAAGTTAAATGTGTATTGTTTTGAGGTTGATGGTGTATTAATTGATACCGGCTCCCAAACCTTACTTCCCCAGTTTCAAAACTTTTTCACGCAAATGGATGTTGATCAGGTAATGATTACCCATTATCATGAAGACCATACCGGCGGGGCCAGATATGTACAAAAAGAATACGGGCTACCTGTGTACATGAATGAAATGACAATTGAATATTGTGCCCGGAAAGCGAATTATCCACTATACCGAAAATTATTCTGGGGGAGGAGACGACCTTTTGAGGCACAGCCGATAGCTGAAACATTTACCTCCAGGAATGCGGTGTGGAATGTGATTCAAACACCAGGACATGCAAAAGATCACTTATCCTTTTTAAACCAGGAGACAGGACAGCTGTTTTCGGGCGATTTATACGTTACCCCTAGAACAAAGGTCATCCTGCGCGAGGAAAGCATGCCTACGATTATGCATTCAATTGAAAGGGTATTAGCATATGATTTTGACGAAATGTTCTGTTGCCATGCCGGTTATGTAAAGGACGGGCGCAAGGCATTGACAAGAAAGCTTAATTACTTAAGGGGACTTGAGGAAAAGATACGCTCCCTTCATAAACAGGGATGCAGTGAAGCGGAAATTCAATCAAAGGTCTTTAAAAAGAAATATCCGATTACATCCTTTTCAATGGGGGAATGGGATACGATTCATATGATCAGGTCTTTTTTAAACGAAAATTACAGCTAGGTTTTTTTGCAGCCTCAGAAAGTGTATATGATGGTGACTCTATAAGAGGTTGTTCAAAAAGCCCTCTATTATGGAAAAAATAAAGAAACCCTTCAATCCGTTTATAGTTTCATAGAAGAGGTGAGGATATGTTTGAGAAGTTTTGGAAATACAACATAAAGCTGTCACCGCTCCACATATTTTTAAGCATCTTATTGTTAGTAAATATAATGATGAGTGCCACAAGGCAAGACTACTTCTTTAATTTAATACTTATGGCCTTACCGCAATTATGGGTAATATCTATTATTCCGAACCTTATATATTATGTTAGAAACCGTAAGGAGACTGGAAGCCTTCAAGCCTTCCTAACCATGGTAGTTTTATTGCCAATTCCATACTTGTTTATCATTATAATTATGCGGATTATTTACGTATAACATAACTTATGACAAATCCTGTCACCCGAAACTATTCAAATTAGTTTCGGGTGACAGGCACTATGATTATCTTAGAAGGACGATCTATTTGGTAGAAAGAGAAGACCCCATGAAGAAACTTTTATAAATACACTATCCCCATATTGATTTTTTAATAGCTTCACTTAGTACCCCACTAAGGATATTATTAAATGAATTTGCTATGCTCGGCCCTGAATTAGAAACTGTCTTCTTAAATTTGGCACTAGCCACATCTGCTTTAGGACCATCCTGAACTAACTCATCTATGGTAATTTTCAGATTATTTATTTCTTCATCAGATAATTCGTCCAGAACATCAGCCAAATCATAAGCCACTTCCAAAGCTTCATTAGTCCATGGATAAGAGGATCCGCAATCGTGGCAATATTTAGGGGCACTATATGTACCACCTAGCGCAACAACCCCATCGACATTATAATCTCCTCTAATATTGGTATCACATTTTTGACACTTACTTATTGTTTCACGCCCACATAGGTCGCAAAAATTAGCAGATAATTCGGGAGATATTTCCAACGAATCAGTAATAGCATGGCCGCCCATACAAATTTGTGCAGTTGGATAACAACCCATTTATCCACCTCCTCTATCAAATTAGAAGATGTGCTTTATTTTAAATAACAGAAAGAGCTTGAACGTAGCTTCAAGCTCTTTCTTGTTCAACTAAATACCCATTTATTCATCCATGCAGCACAAGCTCGATGCTGTATTACAGAAAATGAATTACAAATGTCTTTCACATGACCTATTTAATCCATTGAATTGGCCATCTTTATTAATTCCTCTATAGTAACATCGGGGTCAGTTGTATCGGGTGGAACAAGTAACGATAAAATGTGATGATTACCATCCTTATTCACCCAGGATAAGCTACTCTCACTTGTTGTTATTTCTGCTTCAATCCCATTATCTAATGTAACTGTTTCATATTCATAATCGTCTTGTGAAGAAGTTGCTTCTCCATATCTCGTATTGAGTAAAATGTTAGTGTTACCACCAGCGTATATAAAACTAGTATGAACAATTCTTCCATTTGGGTCATCAAAAGGTTGTCTTGTATATCCAAAATCTGCAATACTATAGGACTCAGGTAATTCTGTAGGAACTCCCATATTCTCTTTAAATTCTTCAGGCAACTTTTCAATTTTTTCTTTAATTCTTTCGGGGTAATCTGCAATGCGTTCTTCTAATGTTACTTTTTTGTTATCAGCTAAAAAATTGGTGATATTTTCATGAAATGCCGCATATATTCCGACAGTTAACCCTAACAATAGGAGAACCGTAAGCACTCTTGGAAATATATATCTTTTTTCTCTTTTTATGCTTGGTTGGTTTAACCACTCATCAAATCTCTTTGTATCTTTATTTGTCACTAAAGGAGTTGACCCAATGTATTGATCCATTTCTTTTTTAAATTTCTTATTTGGAAATCCCAATATCAGCACCTCCTATTTTATTTTGCAATTTATTTTTCCCCCGCATAATTCTTGTTTTAACAGTAGATTCATTAATCCCTAATGCAGCACTAACTTCTTGAATGCTTAGATCCTTGTAGTATTTTAAAATCATAACTTCCCTATATTTAATAGATAACGACAAGACAGTCCTCGCAAGTTGTTCGTTGTTTTCTTTTTCCAGATACGCATCTTCGGCTGATTCTTCTTTTTTTATAGATGACAACTTATCCGTGTAATGAATCAAACGATGAATTGGAGATCTAAGATAATCCTTACATTTGTTAATTGCAATTCGATAAAGCCATGTTTTAAGCGAGGAATCGGATCGAAATCCACTTAAACTGTTATATGTTTTGATCAAAAATTCTTGAAAAATATCATCAGCGACATCATAACTTTTGACGTATGTGATAATTAGGCGTTTGATTTCTTCCCCGTATGTAAAAATTATGTAGTGAATAATTTCTTCATTTGTTTTTTCTAATAATTTGTTATGTAGATTTTCCTCTTTCATTTGATCACCTACCTTCTTTATTTACTCATTAGACGGTGGAAATTTAAAAAAGTCCCATTTTTTTAAAAAATTCGCTCGGGATTTTAACCGCTTTTACTTAAGATATCCAAAACACCAAAGTCACGACACTCTTCACAACTAAGAGAATCAAGGGTTTATTAATTATCTGATTCATATTTTAATATCTACTAGTTGAAGTAAGCGGTGTTAATTTAATAGCATCTACTTAAACTTATAACACATATGTAACCTGGTTATATTTTACTTAAATATTGACAAGTGCCTGTCACTAAAACTATTCAGAATAGTTTCGAATGACAGGCACTATGCTTTAATTTAGCTGAGCTGATTCCTTGTTTATTTTACTGACTTTACAAGATCATCAAACGCATCTACTTTACTATCTAGGAAGTTCAGCGTTCCTTCATCTACTAATCGATTTGTTTGCTCATCGAATTTTTGACCTGCAAAACCGATTAGTACCTCATTTCCTCCTGGTGGAAGTAATTTAGCCTGAATACCAGGAGCACCTAGAATTTGACGCAAATGCATTTGAGCACGAACTGTTCCGGGCATTCCAATGGTTGCACCCAGTATCATTACTGGTTTACCAATGAATACTTTGTCTACCCTAGAAGCCCAATCTAAAGCGTTCTTTAAAACACCGGGAATCGACCAATTATATTCTGGTGTAATAATAATAACCCCATCAGCATTTAAAATTGCTTCTTTAAATTCCTTTACAGCATGCGGAGGATTGTTTTCTTCGTCCTGGTCAAAATGAGGCAAAGAACGGATGTCGGCAATGTTACTATTTAGTTTTTCTTTATATCTTTCTTCCATTGTTTTAGCCAGTTGCATATTATAAGAATCTTTCCTCAGACTTCCCACGATTGTAACGATATTCATAATTTATTACCTCCTAAAGTATTGGTACTCATTTTTGTAAGTAGATTTTGTAATACAAGGAACTGGTCATCAGTTATTCCATTCATTACGGTTTTGTTGGTTTCTCTCAGAATTGGTACAACCAAATTTTCAAGGCGTTTACCTTCTTCAGTTAAATAAACCTTGAAAGTTCGTTTGTCTGAAGGGTCATCTTCTCTTTTGATGAATCCCTTATTTTCCAAACTCGCAATCATTCGTGCAATGTTGGCTTTGTCCTTATTCAGATCGCAAGAGAATTCGTTAGGTGAAATTCCATCTTTCTTCCAAAGCATCATCATTATTAAATTTTGTTCTGGAGCAAGATTAAAAGGTTCTAATTGCTTCTTTACATAACTTGAAATGTTCAAATGCGCATTACGAACCAAAATTCCAATATGTTCATCTAGGTTCAAAAGAATTTCACCTTCCTCTAATTCGTTGACTATACAATGTTGATATATCAACAATATGGCAGTTAAGTATCTTTGTCAAAAATCGACTTGTACTAAACTGGAAATTAAGGGGGCAGTTCGGTTCCTATGCTTCCTGGGCAGCAAGCTCATTGAACTGTATTGATAGCCAACATCAAAAACTCTCTCCTTTTCATCCCCACTTATTTTCAGGGATAATCATCTAACGTTTTAAGTTAAGTTCAGTTCATCCACTTCTAACTTCAGTCACGATTCTAATTCCAAGGAATACATAAAGGTAAGGAGGGATGACCGTTATGATTCTAAAAATGATTGACTTAAGTTTAATGGCTGAACACCTACCTGTTCATAAAGCTGAAATGGATAAATTAGCGTCGTATATCTGTAGCATTCAAGATCCAGAGATTAAGAAGGTAGCGACAGAGCAATACATGATTATGCAAAATCACGTAAAAGTTATGGTTGCTCTTATGGATCCAGTTCAAAATGAAACCATCGGAATCAATTACTTAAATAATTGGGAACCTGTTCAATTAAACTGTCAACAATTTTCCTTAGGCATGAGTCAGGAGAATATTCTAACAGAACTTAAAACTTTTACGGAAACGATGGCTAACAAAAATTTCAATTCAGGATTAAGGATGAAAGCTGAAAATGTCCGTAATATTCATATTCATATGGCTCTGCAGCAAGTGATGGTCCTCAATCGTTATATTATCTTAACTGATAAATTCATCAAAGATACAGCTCCGGAGAGTTCACGAAAAGAGCAGGAAGCAACTATGCAGACATTTAAAAACATGTTTAACCTGTGAGAAATAAAAAGTAATAGTAAGTCAAAAACGCTGAAAGTGAATTTCAGCGTTTTTGACTTACTATTTAATTTAGACTTATTCCCGCCTATGTTTTTTACGCCTACGGGAGAAAATTACATACCCTATTATAATTATTACTCCTAACATAATACCCTGCGCAATAAAAGATTCTATATCAAATACAGCCATTTACTCTTCCCCACCCTTATTCTTCTGATCTTATCCTTTACATCTTTCATCAAAATTTTGTAGTCCTTTTTTAACTCTTTGTTTGAATCTATAGCCGCATAACATATTGAGATGGTAACGCGAAACCAATAACGAGTGTTACAACTAAAATTAATTTATTATCTTATTCATCTGTTTGCGATTTAACTAGATGTAAGTAATTAAATATTCGACTTACTACTAGTATATTCCTTTATTAAGAACAAGTTATTGAAAATATATTTTTTGATATTTCTTTCCTACAAATTCAAGATGATTCGTCTGAACATCTAAAACGTGGGATTAACATGGGCTTTGTCAAATTTTTCATACAGATAATCTTACTTTTTATTTTTCCCTACAGTTATTTCTATGCTTTTTTCTCTACCACTTGCTATCTATGGGTTTCACAACACCTCTCACCAACAAAAATAAAAAGGGATCTTTGACTGGGCTAATCTTTATAAACGTACCTTCTAATTAGAGGACTATATTTATATAGGAAAAGGAAAAAATATGTATAATTTGACCGCCAATGTTCATACTATAGTTAATGAAAACAAATAAACGTTAAGTTAATGAAATTGACTTTTCATTAACTAATAGTATAATGGAGGTGAGGAGAGGTGATAATCATGAGTTTAGCTGTTATTAAAGAAACAGAAAAGGAAATTGACTTAGCCTACAAACATCTAAATATGCCAAAGATACAGAAAGAAACAAGCTATATCCTCGGTCAAATCTTTATTTCAATGTTACGGAACTTTAAAGAACGATTAAAAAGTATTTCTCTAGACTATAATGACGATAATTTTAATGAAGCATTTATTAAATCGGATAAAAATCGCAAAGCTTTAATAAAATGGTTAAATCAAATAAATCATATGGGTCCTCTGGAAGATTATGAGTTTGGCAAATTAAAAGTTGATTTTGAGGAATGGTTTTACCAAATTGGTGGCCAACAAATTGAGTTTGAATACCAAGACTCCTATTTGTTAAAACCCAAAGAAGCTGCAGAAGCTTTAGGCATATCTACGGTTACTCTTAACAAATATGTAAAACAAGGATTTGAGTATATTGACCATAGCTCACAAAATCGGATACCAAAACATATGATTTATATTTGGAAAGACCCGTTCTATTCAATTAAAATTCAAGCATTCTATCAAAAGAAGAAGATATTAAATCAGACTCCAAGAGAACGATTAAAAGACGTTATGGATGAATTGGTAGACTTTCAAATGAAATACCAAGCAACAACCGTTAAACAAGCATTTCCATCTATAGATGGTGATGGAATGAATACTTTGGCTGACTATTATGAATGGCAAAGTTTAGAGGAAGAATATACCGAACTAAAAGAAAAAATGTTTCGGGATCCG
Organism: Virgibacillus sp. DJP39; assembly: GCF_049310925.1. Lineage (NCBI taxonomy): Bacteria > Bacillati > Bacillota > Bacilli > Caryophanales > Bacillaceae > Virgibacillus > Virgibacillus sp. DJP39. The sequence goes on from NZ_JBMERP010000087.1 coordinate 7,280, forward strand.
GAGAATGATACCGATTTCTAATCATACAGATGTTAACGAAGTCCTCCTTCCTGCCGATATTCTTTCCATTTACCAACAATATAGCGATATTGTTACAAGCACGTATATTACAGATATACAAGGCGATAAATACATTTATCCAAATATCAAGCTAACACCAAAGATATTATCAGCATTATTCCCATTAAAGGAACACCCTGTTCACGGAATAACAGGTATACATGTTATTGAAAAGTATGATGAGAACGATCATGTAAGAAAGTATTCATATCAGTGGAAAGTTATCATTCCAAAGATGGGGATACAGTCATTTCATATATCTGCTTGGGGAAATGACCCACATGATGACCCAAAGACTCCGGAAGAATTTATAGTGTCGTCAGAGCCACATCATCACCATCATGTACCAAAGGAATGGAGTAAACGGAAAGACAACTGGTCCATTTGGACGTTGGATGAAGCGTTTGAATTTGTTGCTCATTATATTAGAAGCGGACAAGAATATAAACCTTAAAACTATTTTATAGGTATCACATTTTCGTTTCTGAGGAGAAACATACAAAAAAGCAGACCAAATCAATATGATTTGGTCTGCTTTTTCTTGCACCTTAAAAGAGAGCAAGGGGGCGGTTCCTATGCTTCCTGGTTAACGAGCTCATTGAAGTGTACCGATAGCGATTGGACAATTACATTACTTCGAACTCAATCCAGCCAATTTGCTTTGATGTCCTCATCATGCTTTTGCTGTACTCAAAAGTTAGTGCAATGTTAACATTTCCCCTTTCATATCCGACATATCAAAAATTGCTCTCAACACATTAAGGGTACCTGTAACCTCTGTTAAAACAGGTACCACTCTTACTACTACTCTTGCACTGGTAATTTTATGTCTTCCTTCGCGAAGTGGATCATTGCACCAACGATTGGCAAATGAATCCACACTTTATATACTGGTTTTCCCGTCGCTTTATAAATAGCTTCTGCATAAGTTTGTAACTGCGGCAGATGGCTTGTCGCCCGACTTAGCCAGTCTGCTTCTTTACCTGGAAAGGATTTATGATCGATAATTATCCAGCCTTTTGATGTCTCTAATAGCATGTCTATCCAGCCAGATGCCTTTTGGAGACCTTTTCGTAAGTGAATCGACCATTCGTCATGACGTTCTATTACATCAGGGTATTCTTGAGCCACGAACGCTTCCAAGCAGTCCGCAGCTTGGACCATCGATTGTTCAGAAATGGCATAGGTATCATACCTCTCCCTTATCGCTCTTGCCATTGCCACTCTTTCTTCAAATGCCTTTGTTGGGTCATCCGCTGCTAAAAATCCATGAATAACTTCTCCAAGTAATACCATGTCAGGGGTGCCTGATAACGGAAGTCGCGTGCCAATTCGATGAATTCTTCCGTAAGCTTTCTCATTTTCCGGGTTTTCACCATCACCTAAAATCTCTTCTGCATGTCTACTCGGGCGGAACCTTGCAGCTTCGAATTTCTCTTGCTCCCCTCTTTTTCCAACATATACGAAGGATGCCACTGATCCGATTGTGTCTTCTTCCAATTCCTCTATGGACAGGATTCTCACTTCACAAGGATGCGCATTTCCATTCACAAGAATAGTTCCATCTAAGTTTTCCTGATCAACTGCTTCGTTTGCAACTCCTAAGTTCCCCAAGACCGGATGATCGCTCTCGTCGGTTAATTCATCTAACCAGTCAACCTTTGAAAAATCTCGTGTTGCAAAAACAAGATAATCCCTAGCTCTTGTCATTCCAACATACATTAATCGCTGGTTTTCCTCCAAGTCGAGCTGTCTTTTTCGATGTAGCTCAGGGGCTTTTTCCACATAGCCATCTAAGCTAACATTCGCTGTTTGTTTTCCGTACGGCCACGGCCAGTAAAATAGCTGTCTCCCTTCTAGCGGTGCTTCTACTTGAAATGTTGTTGTACTTACGGCAGTAACTTGATCAAATACCGGCGGCTTGCTGCGGACTGATGACTTTTCCAAGGAATTTAAAATAACAAAAGGCCACTCCAATCCCTTTGCCTTGTGGTATGTTAACACATGAACAGCATTCTCATCTGCCGACTCCGCAACAAGATTCAAGTTCTTGTCCTGCTCAGCCCTGTCTAAGAAAAATAAGAAACCACTTGTCGTTGCCACTGTGCCATTGGTTGATGATATCTCTTCATATTGTGTTGCTAATTTACGAAGGGCATCTAAGTTGGCTAACCGCTGCTCGCCACCTCCCCACCTTAAAACTACGTCGTCAACATTTGCCGCAACAAGTGCCATATCCAGTACTTCTGAAGGGCTCATTTGATTAATTTTCACTCGAACCGCATCCAAACGCTGAATCGGTTCTTCTCTCTTAAAAATATCCATCCGCTTTTCCTCGTCTAACCATTCCGATAACCAGCGTCCCTCGCCCCACTTTTCAGATGAAAAATGAATGATTTCAGCTAATGCTAAGGTATCATTCGAATCGATTAAATATCGATAAGCGGCTATAGAAAAAACTACTTCAGGCGTTGCCATTAAGCCATTTTTTCCAACAGTTGCCGGGATCCCGACCTCAGACAAGGCCTCTGCCACTTTCCAACAATCCTCGTTAGACCTACATAAGATAGCGATATCGTCAGGCTTTAAGGTACGGAGCTCACGCGTCACCTTATCAACAACGAGATAGTCGTCCCGATTGCTGAGCACTTGCTTCACACCGAAGGCTAAATGCAGTGCATCAGCAGTTTGGTTTTTCGAATCGGAATAAGACCATGTTTCAATTGCTAAAGCTTGCTGAGGTTGATCGTCACGCTTATGATCTAAAGCAACCTTCTCTTTTGTCATTCCTTTTATCTTAAAAATAGGTACATATAAATCATTCACAAAAGTAACAAGGGATTTACGAGATCGATAGGACATATCCAATACCTCAATATCCAGATCAGGAATAGTTTCCATTGCCGTATTCATCAATTCTGGATCCGTCCCACGGAATCCATAAATCGCTTGTTTTACGTCCCCAACCCATGTCGCTTGATCAGCAATTTCTCGCAACTGCATATTCAAGGCCATTTGTAGCGGGCTGGAATCCTGAAATTCATCAATGAAAACATCTGTAATTCTATCTTTTAATCTTTCTTGGTACGCCTCATCCTGCAATAGCTTTAATGCTAATGCTTCTTGATCTGTAAAATCAATTAAACCACGCTTCCCTTTTTCTTCTGCATATGTATCCATCGCCTCAGCCGCACAATGAAACAAAGCAAACATAGCGTGTTTCAAATCTTTGTGAAGCCTTGGGTGACAGTCCTGAATTGAGGCAGCAGCATGTATTGGAGACAATACCCCCCTACTTTTTGCTCCTGGCTTAAGTTTCATCAATTTTGCCCAATGCTGCCAGGACAATGTACCATATCGTTCCCACATGTGAAGGGAAGCTTTGATTTCATTAATTGCACTTGTGGTCGCTTTCGTCTTATCCTCGATTGGGAATTGTCCAATCGCCACGTTTAATGCATCTCGAAGTGCTTGATCTAATACCTCTGCATTGTCCATAGGCTCCGGAAGCCATGCATTCATACGTGCCCAAGAATAGTCAGCACATCCCTTTACGTCCATTGAATGCATCCCGTTTTGCCTAGCAAGCTTTATTATGTTGAGCACTGTTTCCGGAAAGTCTTCTAAGCCTAGACGTACAAAGACGAGACGGTAGTCCCTATTAATTTTATCAATACTGTCTGTTGCAACACTCTCAAACAAAGTCGTAGCTTCCGAGTCTTCCAATACTTTTTGAACAGGTGATAACCCCAGCTCTAAGGCAAACTCCATTAACAGGCGACCAAACACGCTATTCATCGTGCCCATGTAACCATCTAGAATTCGAGCAGCTGCGGTTGCGTCCCCTTCTGCTAGTAGCTTAATCCGTATACGTTCCATCAGCTCATCTGCGGCTTTTTTTGTAAAAGTTGTGGCTACAATGTTCTCTGGCGGCACACCATGTTTTATCGATTTCAAAATTTCGCTTGTTAACCGCGTTGTCTTCCCTGCTCCTGCACCAGCACTTAGCATTTTTAATTTGCCTGTCATTTTTTCACCCTCCTTACACCACAGAGATTTTTGTAATCGCAAAATATACATGGGGGATCAATGATGGGCGTAAATATTTTGTCATCATCCGGGTTTTCCGCAGCAACCCCTGTCGCAATTGCTGTCCCCTCAGCCAAATGTGTCCACACTTCCTGAACGGATTCTTTTACAGTTTGATAGGATTCTATAAGAGACGGACTACTTTCGACGTGGTGCTTCTTTGGTACTTCTTCATGTGGCCGTCCAAAAAACTCACCACTACTTAACATAAAATAAGCAACCGGCAACTCATCAGAAGAATTATCGGATAACAGCCAGTGATACAACGTCAATTGAACAGAAAGGTTTTCTATACGCTTCTTATAGTTCTGTGTTCTTTTGGACCATTTTGCATCAATCAACATCTTTTTTCCAGACGGGGTTTCCCCAACGAGATCCAATATTCCTTTAAACTCCACATTGTGATCCCAAGGCTTTTGCAGCTCATGTTCTGTATGATGAATGTTTATTCCCGCCTCATTTAACACTAGGAAAAATTTCTTCAATGACTCTTGGAGATCGAATCGCGTTTGGTTCAGTAACCTGGTCTTTTCAGGTTTCAATAGTGGTGCAGCTAACTTCGGAACCCATTCATCAAATAATTCTCCTCCGCGATATTTTACCTCGTCCGTGTCCCAATTCGTTTTCTCTTCTATCAATGTCTCTAAAATTTTATGACCGAGGTTTCCAAGCATGATCGACTCATTCGGTAGAGACAAGATGCTACCCTGCCTAATTTTTGAGGCGTACTTGAACGTCCACTGAACGGGGCATCCAACTAAGCTTTCCATACTTGTTGCCGATTCGACCTTTTGCGGTTGAACAACATCTCTCGGCAGACGCCACGATCTTATTGGCTGTGGAAGCGCACGAGATTCTAATGGCACACGCTCAACCGTTTTTTCTTCTAAGTTACCTTGCAACGCTTTTCGCAATTCTCCTGCATTCAGGGTCAGTTTATCTACAGTTGTATCTTCTCTGGCTACGGCAAAACGAATTTCATCCCAAAAAGGGTGAATCGTCCGTTCTTCCCCTTTTACTTTTGTCGGAGCAATCAAGATCAACCGTCGATTCGCTAATCGGGCAGCACGTTGCCATGAAGCTGCTTCTCTACGACGTTTTACATCCTCCCCTATTAGTAAAACCCCTTGGTCCTCAAGCCATGTGCGCTCTTTTGTTGACCACGTTCGGATATTCGGTCCTGACATGTTTTTATGAAACCCCCACCACAGTATTGTTTCTCCGTGGTCCCAAATATCCCCTGGTTGTTTTACTATTTCCCATTTGGAAGCTTCTTGCTCATTATTTGGTAACGGAGCACCTTCTCCAATCACCGATTCAATCACTCGGACTACTTGCAACCGGGTAATGTTTTCTACACCTAGGGTTTTCACTCCTGTCAAGATTTCGGTTGCATGCTTCATCACTTGTTCATAGGTGGTGTCACGTGTGAGCTGGAATCTCACCATTGCCCATTGCCCTAATTTTTGGCAAATGTGCGATAGCTTTTCAACGGGCATACCAACATATGGATCAAAATAATCGTGTTGAATCCAAAGGGCAAGTTTATCTTCTAGATTCTTTCTCTTTTTCTTCAGATCTGATTCATTAAGGCCTTCCTCTAGCCACAATTCTTCGTATGCCTTGATTCCTTCTTCAATCGCCATCTCCCACTCTGGTCCGCCAAGTCCAGGAGCATTGGATAATACTTTTGCCAGTTTAAAGCGAATTTTCCCTGGAACGGGTGAAGAAGGAATCGTTAATAGCTCAAGTAGTTGATCAACCCTTTGTGGTTGCCAGTAGGTTTCAATTGTTAATGGTAATACTTGTAGAATCGCACGCCATTTAGATGGCACTGATGTTCCGATAGCTGGAACTCCCCGCCGATGGAGAAGCTCATCAAGAAACAAAGAACCTTCTCCTTTTATTAAAATCGTGTGGTCTGAACCTTTTTCCTGTAACCAGCTAATGAGGAAGTCTGCTGCATCCCATTCCTGCTCTGCTTGTACGAGCAGCAAGCTCTCATCACCACTAGCTTCCTTTGGCTCTGAATCGCCTGCAAGAACAGATTGAAGAAGCGATAGGTCACTCAATGGATCGGAGTTATCATTTTCTGTCTGAGGTGTGTGTTTGATGACTTGAACATTGAGGTTTTTCAGCATATCTAATAATTGAATAGCCCACACATCCCAAAGCTTTTCATCTTCTTCAACAATTATAATTTGATCGATATCTAGATTCCTTTTTGCTTGTTTGAGCGCTTGCAGTAATGCTTGTAATCTATCAGGGAAACCACGCAATTTATTTTTGTTAGCAAGCTCAAGATCCGCCAGAGTTTGGATCCAATCACTTCCTCCAACGTGCTTTTCCGGGTCCCAACCCGCTAACACTAATTCATCACGTCGGCGCAGCAACTCTTTTGCGGTATTCCACGAATCCGTCTGATACGATTTTGCATAAGGCTTTTCTTCTGAAGCGTGACTACCAAGCAGCTCCTGCCAACTTGCAATTCGCAGGTTCTCTGATACCTCTGGGGAAGTAAGCCCTAACTGTGTTTCTAAGATTCCGAACAAACCTTTAAAGCCAGTAACAACTGTCCCAACAGATGCTTCCTTATGCCCTAGCGCGTCTGGATAGGTGGTAGAATCTAACCAATAGCCTAGTATTACGTCCAAAATATGGACCTCCCTTTTTAAAATCAAATTCACGTCGCCATCTGCCGTGTCTAACAACTCTGTTACAATACTCAAAATGTGATGTCTCATATAACTTCTGTTCTTTATTTACGCCTGTCTTTTAAATAAGTT
>NZ_JBMERP010000088.1:0-14192 GCF_049310925.1 Virgibacillus sp. DJP39
AGATAGGACCTCTGATTAAGGTCCGAACGGCATCTTCAATTATTGCTACCCGTTACTTAAAACAAATCATCCTTACCGTTTAATCTACTTACTTCCTTTTCCAAATAATCAAGTCGTTTATGAATCCTGTAAAAAATCGGAAGATAAGCAATAACTATTATTATCATCCACCACATAAACTCACTCCTTTTTAAATTATAGGTTGTTCCTTCTTTAACTATCCTGCTGCGTTAGTGAAATAAATCTTCTTTATAATGTCATACTCATAGTGATGGTTCTGTTTTCAAACCCCAACCTTTCATATATTTTAATTGCTTGATTTCCCGCAAATACACTTAAACGGACTTCCGAATATCCTTCTTGTTTAAGTTGTTCAATACCTGATTCAATCAATTGTTTTGCAATCCCTTTTCCTCTGTATTCATCTAAAACAAATAATTCATAAATAAATCCGATTGGCTTATTTGAAAACTGGTCTTTACTTGCTCCTATAAGAATCCAACCCATTAATTCATTGTTTTCTGTTGCTATTAAATAATAACTACCCTTCTTTAAAAGAGGTTCTATTAATTGTTTGGCTATTTCAATCGTTGGTTCTGCTTCGCCTAACGTGCCATCAAATATCGCTTGTGGAGAAAGTGATAAAATCTTTTTGATTTCCAACTCATTTGGTTTTCTTATATTCATTAATTTAATTCAATCCTTCCAGAACTTTTAGAATAGAACTGATTTACCATTACTACTTCTATACAATCATAATCTTTCTATTAACTTTATGTTCATTTAAATAAATATTTTTAAATATTCGCCAAATATTTTCTTCATAACTTTGGGTGTGTTTTCTAAATAAACATTAATTTGTTCACTGTTCGATTCGAATTTATCAGAGTTTCTTTCATCTGTTGGAAAATCAGATATTCCTTTAATGATAATGCATTCAATATCATTCTTCTTACAGATATAAGCAATTGCACCCGCTTCTGTATCTGCTATTGTTATTTCGTTTTCTTTAAGTTCTAAATAGTCCTTCCACATAACTACTGCTTTATCAGCGGTGCCAATTGTTCCTGTATAAAAATCATTTCCATATTTTGATAGATCAATATCGACTATGAAGGATAGTTTAATAAGAGGCTCAATTTCTTTTACTGTGCAATCATATTGAACGGCTTTATCGGGTACAAAAATATCCAACTTACTGAACTTCTCATCTATTCCTGCACATGTTCCAGCAACAATTACTTTAGTTAAATTAAATTTAGAAATCATATACTGATTACCACCAACACTATTTACTTTTCTTATACCTGTACTATAAAAAACAAGTTCATTATTATTAATTGTTCTTATGAAATACTCACCATATGGATAACCGAAACGTTCGTTAATTTTTATGCTAAAGTATTCCAGTGTCGCTTCATATTCCCACTTCGTTGCAATACTTATTCCTATCATCGACTTATCACCCTACAAATAAAATTTGTCACCATTGAATGTCTATACAAGGTTTGAATTCATTTTTTATCACTATTCTTCCTTTGTTCATCATCAATTCGTTATTAATATGTAATATCCTTTTTTACAAACTTCTGCGTTAGTGGAACAAAGGATGCAGTTCTTTCTCAAGGAAAGCACCAGTTAGCGCAATTAGGAATTTGAATTTAAAAAGATAGACGCAACTATTCCCATAATCAAGGTTAAAGCAAAGCAAATGATTAAATCATTTTTCCAGTAGGTTTTACCGAATGGACTCCATTTACCTCCCAATAAACTAAATAACCTCTCTATTATAAAATCACACAACCATATACATATAAAAGCAATGATAAATCCCATTAGGTATCCCGCATTGAAAAATTTTATATAATTCCACAGTAATATTTATTAGAACGCTTATTCAACTATCCTGCGGCGTTAGTGGAACAAGGGTGGTAAATCCTTATTGAAGGAAAGCACCAGTTAGTTATCTTTATATTGATGGGCTACCCCAAGCAACAAACATATAAATGAATATTAAAATCATAAAAACAGAAACAATCTTTTTTTCTTTATATGTCTCAAACACTACCAATAAGGTTACTATTCCAAATAAAATTAGACCCAAAATATCTAACAGATTCGAATCAAAGAAAATAAGATTGCTAAAAGCAATAATGCCAGTAACTGCAATAGCAACGTTAGTTAAAAGTTTAAATTTGCCATTCATCATAAGACTCTCCTTTTTAAATATTTTATACTCTCCCCTTAATCGAAAAACTCTAATCCTTGTTCAACAATCCTGCTGCGATAGTGGAACAAGGATGTATTCGCCTTATTAAAGTAAAGCGATAGTTGAAGAAGAACCTTTTTATTTTTTGTCTTTCTTCCTTAAAGATTGATAAGTTCTTCTCATTCTTGCTAAGCCTAAAGTGTATCCTAAAGAAATCAATATCATAACCCCAATAACAACTAGAGAATCTAAAAATGTTCCGTTTGCCATAATGCTTATAACAATGCCGAACCCTATCCCAATAAGGAGACTCGGAATAATTAATGCACCTTTTTTTGTAAGGTATCTGGACAAAAAGATTGCAATCACAATAAATACAAAAGTACATGAAACAAAAATTATTGCATCAGTTCTCAATTGAAATCCTCCATTAAAAAATTACCTTCATTTTAAGAATGACTTATTTCACAAAAGCACCTGTTATTACAATAATTACTGGTTAAGTAATTTACTTTTTTTGATTATCCTTTATCGTTTTAGCCATTGCTAAAAATACAATAATAACAAAAATCATAGAAAATATAATTACTGAAGACAAATTATCACCTCATACTTTTATCCAAATTATACCATAATGGAATTCTGGGTTATTAATGTAACCTACTCCGTTAGTCGAATATGAAAAAGGCTGTCTTTTATGCAGCAAGATTTTTAAGGAAAGCACCCGTTAATTTAAGTAAATTATTTCACATATTATCAATCGCCCAATAAATTTCATTGTCCTCAATGCCAATTTTTTTAAATCCTAGTTTTTCTAAAACCCGTATAGATGGATAGTTTTCACTTGAACAACTGGCTGTTATCCTTTTCACCTTTGGTTGCTTCAATCCCCATTTAACCATTGCAATTGCCATTTCAGTCGCATATCCATTACCTTGTTAGCCTGGGAGAATACTATAACCCAAGTCCATTTCACCGTTTTTGCCTGGTCCACCTTTAAAACCCATATCCCCAATGATGGTGTTATCTTCTGTGTGTATGATAATACCTTCCCACTCATTTTCTTCTGGGTAATGACTAAACCGTTCAATCTTATAAGGAAGTAAATTCTTATAAACCGCCACAGGATATTCAATGGGAACATTAAAATTTGTTACTTTTTCTAATTGATTATTATCAATTAGAGTAGCTTTCATCATTTCGATTGTGAAAGTAACTAAAGTTAATCTATCTGTTTTGACATAAGGCATATCCCCATCCTTTCTAATCTGAACTAACCTGCCCTTTAACGAAATAAGGGCTATATACCTTGTTCCAGATAAGCCCCCGTTATATGAGACATACAAATTTATATTTAAGCACGGTCATTTCCGTTTTTTAACACTAAAGAAGTAAATTCAAGAATTTTCTATCCTTTTAAAATCAGCGTTATTCTTTTACATAAGCCAAATGAATACTAAATGCAGCATCAAAATCTCCTTGTGACATGTAATAATCTATCCATTGCCGATCATTTTCCTCATAAGCAACAAGTTCCCCGAAGTAATTATAAGTTAATGCTTGTTCTTCTGGATTTTTATTTAATATTTCTAAAAAATCATTTTCTGATTTATTGGCAATATCAAGCATCTTTTTCTCTATATCTGACAACGTTTCTCTTTGTTCCCGACTAATTTCATCCCAAAAATCTTCATGTATTTCTTTCATACTTGGAAGAAAAAATTGTTGAAAATCCTTCAATCGATTTTGTGTTTTTAATTGGATAACTTCTAAAGCCATAGGACTTGAAAGGTCTTCACGAAATTGTTGCTGATTAGTATTAATATCTACTATTTCATAGACCTTTTCAATATTAGATGAGTATATAAAAAGCTTTTTTCCCAAAGTAAAGAACGTATGTGTACTGTACATCCCTTCTACAACCAATACATTCTTGAGCTGCCTATGATATGGATTCGTTTTCTTTTTCTTCACCAATACTACACCTCGACATCTCCTATTTTTGTCATTTACTTTTTCTAACTATCTTATGACACCATTTTAACAAAAAAGTAAGTCGATCTATAATAACGGGTTCCGTTACCTATCGCAAAAAGCGAAATTACATTATAAAATGTACCTAGAATTGTAAAATGAATTGTACCGTGTTTTGTAGTTATATTTGTAATTAAAATTAAAAAAATCTCAGTTCACTGAAATGAGATTGTTCTTTTATTTATTTTCAATTGCTTATTGAACATTTATTTTTACTGCATAATGAACGGAACCTTGGTCCCAAGTAGCAATAATTTCGTATACGATATAACCTTTTTCATCCGTTTTAAATGTGGTACCTTCAACATCAACTTCTCTTACTTTTTGACTATTATCCCAAATATTCACTCTTACTCCTTGAGGAGATTGACCAAAATCCAAGTTGATTTCAGAGCCTAGTTTGGAATTCAATGGATTCTTTTGATGTACCACTATTTTTGGTGGTATATCTGAGTCAGAATCAATCGCAGTAGATGTTCCATCCATATTATCGGAAGACCAACTATAAGTGCCTAAGACTGCAAAAACTTCCTCATTGTTAGAACTGATTTTTAATTTAGGTGGTTCTTGTTCACCACAAGCACCTAAGATAATAGCTAACAAGAGAAATAATAATATTTTTTTCAATCACCTCACCCCTTCATTGGATTAGTCGTACATAATAACTATAAGTCTCAACTTATTAAACAATTCTGCGACTTTAGTTTAAGTGTAATAGTTCACAATATCTGTATTTATTTTAACACAAACATTCAGAAAACCTTGTAAAATCAAGAATAATCTAATCAACTTCCAATTTATCAGTAAATTTATGTGGGCTAATTCACGTAAGATTTGTAGGTCAAAATGTAGATTTAGAACTGGCTATAGTTATCCAACATTCAGCGTGAAAGTCATAAATCCAAAAGATAACACTTCTTTCTTTAGATTTTCTTTTAAAATTATATTTCTCAACAGCTATTATAATCATATAGAAGAAAGGCGATCAAGATGAGAAATAGTTTAAATGTTCCGTATAACTGAAGTAAGGTATACTGTAAGCAGAAAGTCATAAAACAAGCCGCCCCATGCTCGACACATGGAACGAGTACATTAGACTAACCCCTACAAAAGGGGAAGGCACAATATCGAGAAATAATCCTCAACTGATAGCCAAAATCAACATGAGGGGTTATGATAAATGCATCAGGCTGCCGAAAGAAATCTTCAAACCTTATACATGTTCCATTTCCATAAGCCACCCCACTTTTTTCAGGAAGATCCTAAAAGGTAGAAAGTGCACGTAACCCTATCACTTTCTGTTTTTCATCACTTCTGCTAATGCCTGAGAATTCACATCTTTTCCCTCATATAGTTTAGCAATGATGTTGTTATAGTCCTCTTCAGTTCGGTTTTGGCTTAATTTATAAGCAGCCTGAACTTCTGTTATTTTGATTTTCAATCCAACAATACCTTTGATTTGTTTTTTAGTTTGTGAAGAAAGATTCTCCCATAGAGCTGGATTCTTACGATGTTGTTCATATTTTTGTAATAGTACTATAAGGTCTTCTTGCAATTCCTGCTCACTCATAATACTAGCTGTTCCATATACATGGACAGTTTGGTAATTCCATGTTGGTACATTTTCAGATTTATACCAAGATGATGAAATGTAAGCTTGTGGACCTTGATACATAACAAGAACGTTTTCATCATTATCTTCTAACGTTCTCCATTGAGGGTTCGCATAAGCCATATGTCCAGTTATAAAGTAATCATCTCCTTGTTTATGTAACTCCAAAGGCAAATGAGTGGCAATAGGTTTCCCTTGTTGTGTTGTTACAATTGTTCCAAAAGAGTTTTTCTGAATAAATTCTCTGATTTCATCAAAGTCCGTAACTTTAAAATGCTTAGGGATATACATATAATCCACCTTTCATAAACATCATTTGAGTGTTTTGGCCATTATAAAATCAATTTGTTCTTCATCACCCATATAAAAAGAGTGGGATCCAGTTTTAACAAACCCGATTTTCTTATAAAAAGCAATAGCATTTTCATTCTTTTCCCATACACCTAGCCAGATTTCTTTTTTATTACGCTCCTCCGCTATTTCTATGGCTTTATTTAACAGATATTTACCTAGACCATGTCTTTGAAATTTGTTCTTTATATAAATCCTCTCGATTTCAAGTGATTCATCACCCATCTCTTCAGACTGAGCATCATTGGTATTAACCTTTAAGTATCCAACAACTTCATTATGATAAAAAACAAAATAGAATTCCGTATAGATATTGGACAATTCCTCAGCCAACTGTTTAGAATTAAATGCACTTTCCCGGTAGACTTTCATATTTTCAGGTGAATTCTGATCTTTGAATGTATCATTGAATGTTTCAATACTTATTTCCTGGAGTATGTTTAAATCTTCATGATTGCACCTTGTTATTCTCACGGTCATTTTAAAATGTCACTCCTTTATATATTCAGTAATTTCTCTTGTTTCCCTTTTTTACAGATTCCCAGTCTTTTTCTATATTTTTTCTTACTCTTTGAAGAAGGCTGGAAATGGTTTCCTCCTCACTTTTTGAAAACCCCTCTAATGCAACGGAATTGGAATAATCATTTTCTCTTTTTATAAAAGGATAAACATTTTTTCCTTTCTCCGTTGGAAAGAGTTTCTTAATTTTTTTGTTATATTTATCTTCTTTCTTTTCAATAAAGCCGTTAATCTCAAGATTTTTTATAGCACGCGCTGCTGTTGTTCGATCTACTTTTATCAATTCAGCCAATTTCTCTTGAATGATTCCTGGGGTTTCACATATTCGCACAATGTACAAATACTGTCCTTTTGTAAGATCATATTCTTTAAATTCTATATTACTTATAGAATCTAATGCCCTTGCTATCATTCCAATTTCACGTAGAATTTCCTTCATAATAAACTCCTCAGTATATATTTTTGTTGCAAATACAACAAAAGTGCCACTCATTAAATTTACCTCATTTATGTTGCATTTGCAACATAAATGAGGTAAAAAAGTCGTGTAGATTGTAACAGATACTATTTTTTTTAAAAACCAAAAAGCACTCACAGATGTTAATATATCAACATCTGTGAGTGCTTTATCATCCAACCACCGCTATGCATGGGATTGTGAAAACCTGTAATTTGGCTGTATTATCTTACTTAAATAATGCTATTATCAACTGACCCGAATTTATCAAGTAATGCCCGCACTTCATCCGTTGACTTTGCGTTCATCAACTGATTTCTTAATCCACTCGCTCCTGGAAAATCACGGACATATATCTTAAAAAAACGATGAAGCGGTTTGAATGGTCGAGGTTCAAATTCATTTGAATAGTGATCATGAAGATCGAGCTGCAATCTTAAGAGATCCAGAAATTCCTGACTGCTATGCTCCTTCGCCTGCTTTTCAAAAGCGAATGGATTTTTAAAAATTCCACGTCCAATCATAACCCCATCAACACCATACCTGCGAACGAGCTCCATACCAGTTTCGCGATCCGGAATATCTCCATTGATTGTCAAAAGTGTGTCTGGTGCCACTTTATCACGCAATTTTTTAATCTCTGGAATCAGTTCCCAATGAGCATCCACACTACTCATTTCCTTTTTCGTACGCAGATGAATAGAAAGATTAACAATGTCTTGTTTCAATAAGTGTGTAATCCAGTCGTGCCATTCATCTATATCCGTGTAACCAAGCCTTGTCTTCACACTTACAGGCAATCCTCCTGCTTTTGCTGCTTGTATGATATCTGCTGCAACTTCTGGACGACGGATAAGGCCGCTTCCCTTCCCTTTCGATGCCACATTGTGTACAGGACAGCCCATATTGATATCTACACCGAGAAAACCTTCTTTCGCCATTCCAATACTCATTTCCCTAAAGTGTTCAGGCTGATCCCCCCATATATGAGCCACAAGTGGTTGTTCATCTTCTGTAAAGGTCAAACGCCCACGAACACTTTGTTGCCCCTCTGGGTGACAATAACTTACCGTGTTTGTAAACTCTGTAAAAAAGACATCTGGTCTAGCTGCCGAACTTACTACATGACGGAATACAACATCCGTCACATCTTCCATTGGTGCTAGTATAAAAAATGGTCGTGGTAAATCACGCCAAAAATTAGTAGTCATTTAAAAATTCAAATCCTCTCATCATGTTCTTCTAAAGTTCCCCATTACTTCAACAGTTTCAGTTATGCTAACGAATGCGTTCGGATCAACGCTTTTAATAAGCGATTTTACAATTGCTAATTCATAACGGGTGATTACTGTATATAGCACTTTACTTTCCTTATTGGAATAAGCCCCATAGCCATTTATAACGGTAATACCCCGAATCAAATTACCAATAAGCTCATTTTTAAGCTCGTCTCCTCGATTTGTTACCACCATTAGACTTAATTTTATATGACGGGTATGAATGCGGTCAATAACAATTCCGGTAATATAAATCGAAGCCATTGTATATAATGCTAAATCCCAGGAGAAGAGAAATCCAGATATGAATACAACGATACTATTTAAACTGAAAATCAATCCGCCCAGAGGAATGTCCCGTTTTTGGGTTAGGACAAGTCCGATTATATCAAAGCCACCAGTAGACCCATATACACGTACAATGAAGCCAATGGCTATACCTGTAATGACACCGCCGAATACCGCAGATAATAATGCATCATCGGTTATTTTCATCACTGGGATATACTGCATGGAAACAGAAGTGATAATAACGGAGAACACACTGTTCGCTATAAATTCCTTCCCTAATTTCATCCAACCAATGATAAAGACGGGAATATTTAAAATGACAAGCCAAATACCAGAATTAATTGGAGAAAGTAGTCCAAAGATCATGGCAAGTCCTGTAATTCCACCTGATAATACTTCATGTGGGAGTAAAAACATATTAAAAGCAAAACCTAAACAAATAGAAAATATGAAAAGTATAGCTAATCTATATAAGCGATTCATTGATGATACACTCCGATCTTAAATTAAGGCTCTTCACCTTAACTTTTGTTGCTCTTTAATCCTCGCAACTAAGATATAACTTATCGCTACGGAAATATACTACGCTTTCCGCGGGAGGCTCACCAGCCTCCCGCAGGAGTTATCATGAACGAAACTAGCCCCTTAATCGTAACAACGTAGGTTATTTTGGTAATACTGAATTACTAGGTAAGTAAACCAAAACAGAGCTACAATACGAAAGGAGCTAGTATTATGAATGATACCACAAAATACGTAGGTTTAGACGTATCAAAAGACAAAATTGCAGTGGCAGTTGCGGAGGAGGGACGTTTAAAGCCAAGATATGTCGGTATGATTGACTATACGATAGAGGCAATTAGAAAGCTAATGAAAAAAATAGGTGAAGCTGAACAGCTTCAAGTTTGTTATGAAGCGGGACCAACTGGATACGGACTCTATCGACTTCTTAAGAGTATGGAGATTGAATGTGAAGTAATAGCACCATCGTTAATACCTAAGAAACCTGGCGATCGCGTCAAGACCGACAAACGTGATGCCATTAATCTCGCAACGCTTTACCGTGCTGGAGAATTAACACCGATTTATGTACCAACAGAAGATGATGAGGCATTACGCGATTTAGTTCGAGCACGCGAGGATGTAAAGGAAGATGAATTAAGAGCCAAACATAGATTAACAAAGTTTCTTCTAAGAAATGAAATCAGACCACCGATGGGCACCAAAAGATGGACAGTGAAATATTGGGATTGGCTGAATAAGATGACATTTAAACGGTCTGCCTCTCATGTAGCTTTCCAAGAATATTTGCAGCAACTAAAAGAATTTCAGCAACGATTAAAACTATTAGAAAGGGAAATTGAAGACCAAGCCAAAGATGGTGTCCATGCACCCATGATTCAAACACTCATGACATTACGAGGAGTGGCAGTTATCACAGCCACTAGTTTGGTTGCAGAAGTAGGATCATTCCAGCGATTTCAAACTCCAAAACAATTTATGGCATACACTGGGCTAGTACCAAGTGAAAACTCCAGTGGATCATCAAGGAAATTAGGTGACATAACAAAAACTGGGAATCGACATGTGCGAAGGTTGTTGATAGAGTCCGCGTGGAGCTATAGATACCAGCCTGCAGTCAAAGGAGAATTGAAAAAACGGCAAAATGGACAACCAACTAATATTTTAGGAATTTCATGGAAGGCTCAAAATCGCTTGCATAAAAAATACTTCCGTCTAATGGGACGTGGAAAAGAGAGCGGGAAAGCTATTACGGCAATCGCAAGAGAATTAGCAGGTTTCATTTGGGCAATTTCTCAAGAATCTAATTGGGAATCTAAAACAAATTAAGTTAGGTTTATCTTATAAGCTAAAAATTAGAAAGTGATATGAAAAGGGAATGAATATAGGGCTCGGAGGCAGAGGTGAAAACCGTAGAGGAGAACGCACGACGAAGACTTGTGCTAGCCATAAGATTGGTGAACGCACGCAAGGAGTTCGTGTAAGATCCTTGGACGGAGAGATAAAATGTGAGAACCCACGTATATCAGTATGCTCATCGGAGTAGAGGATTTTTGCCTTCGTGCCGTGTATTTATCTCCTTTATAAAAGATAGAAGGAGGATAATCATTATTCTTAGCTTTATGTTAGAATCTCAATCTTCCAATTGGCGGTCAAGGAAAGCACTTGACAATCAATCGGAAGATTGAGGGAATGTTGGCAAGCTAAGAAAAAGGATATAGTGTAGCAGGTATACTGCTTACAAATATAAATTAAAAAAAGAGCCTCAAAAGACTCTTAAATTAAGGTTGCCCTATTTAAATAAGTGCGAGGGGGATTTGACAGTTTCGTTCATATCAGTCTTCGTGTATTTCCTTCGCTGGCGTAGTACTAAACAAACGACCATTCATCTGAACTGATTAACTTACGCCACGGACCGTTGACTCCTGCGGGGAACAGCACGAGTCTGAAGACCCCGCAGAGTGGTTTTCTCGAGGAGGCCGTGCCGCGGAAAGCAACTATTCACAGCGGAAACTACTCAGCGCATACGTCTCAATTTATAGATTTTACGTCAAAAACAACAATCTTTTAGAAAACTGCCTAATTAATTACTTAATGAATTTTAGGGCTCATAAAATTAAAAGTCAATATATTTTAATGGAAAAAGCGACATCAACTTTATAAAACGTCACTTACCCACTATCACTTTTCACTAAAGACCTTTATAATAGATAAGCGAAACTAACGAAGGAAAAGGTGTTTTACATGAGTTTACTAACAGTTAAAGATTTGACGCACGGCTTTGGAGAACGGGCTATATTTGAAGATGTTTCTTTTCGTTTATTAAAGGGTGAACATATTGGGCTTATTGGTGCCAACGGTGAAGGTAAGTCCTCTTTTATGAATATCATTACCGGTAAGTTAGAGCCTGATGCAGGGACAATAACGTGGTCCAAAAACGTACGCCTCGGTTACTTGGACCAGCATGCCGATCTTAAGCAGGGAATGACTATGCGCGACGTACTCCGGACTGCTTTCAAATATCTATTTGATATGGAAGCAGAAATGAATGAACTTTTTGCGAAAATGGGAGAAGTTGGGGCTGAGGAACTTGAAGAATTACTTGAAGAAACTGGTCGGCTTCAGGACGCCTTAACTAACAATGATTTTTACACCATCGATGCTAAAGTTGACGAAGTCGCCAATGGACTTGGTTTGGACGAGATTGGTTTAGAGCGTGGTGTTCACGATTTGAGCGGTGGCCAGCGCACGAAAGTTCTGCTTGCCAAACTTCTTTTGGAAAAACCTGATATTTTGCTGCTAGACGAACCAACCAACTACCTTGATGTAGAACATATCGAATGGTTGAAAAAATATTTACTAGAATACGAAAATGCATTCATTCTTATTTCACATGACATACCATTTTTAAATAGCGTTGTTAATTTGATCTACCATATGGAGAACCAGGAGCTGACCCGCTACCCAGGGGATCATAATGAATTCCTTCGTGTATATGATATGAAAAAACAACAACTTGAATCAGCGTTTAAGAAGCAACAAAAGGAAATCGCCAGTTTAAAAACTTTCGTTGCTAAAAATAAAGCGAATGCGGCAACAAGTAAAATGGCTACGTCACGTCAAAAGAAACTAGATAAGATGGATGTCATCGAATTAGATTCAGAAAAACCAAAGCCAAAATTTCGTTTCAACGAAGCACGGACAGCTGGAAGGTATTTGTTTGAGACAAACGAACTCGTCATTGGATACGAAGAGCCACTATCAAGAAAACTTAACCTGGTTATGGAACGTGGCCAAAAGCTTGCATTATCAGGGGCAAATGGAATCGGGAAAACAACCCTTTTGCGAAGCATTCTTGGTGAAATTAAACCGGTTTCAGGTTCTGTCAAGCTAGGAGAACATCTTCATATCGGTTACTTTGAACAAGAACTAAAAGAAACAACCAACAGAACATGTATTGAAGAAATGTGGGATGAGTTCCCTCATCTTACACAACAAGAGGTGCGCCGGTCTTTAGCCAAATGTGGCCTCACCAAGAAGCATATTGAAAGTAAAGTTCGTGTATTAAGCGGAGGAGAAAAAGCAAAAGTTCGCCTTTGTAAATTGTTAAACAAAGATACCAATTTACTCATACTTGATGAGCCAACCAATCATCTGGACGTTGACGCAAAAGCAGAACTCAAGCTTGCGTTGAAAGATTATAATGGCAGTGTACTACTAATCTCACACGAGCCAGAATTTTATAAAGACATAGTAACAGATGTTTGGAACTGCGAAGACTGGACAACCAGAGTATTTTAACAAAAAAAAGAGAAGGACCGTCCGCTTAGTTGGGGTGTCCTTCTCTTTTTGTATTATTAAGCTTCATCCTTTAAAAAGATAGCAGGCACTAGTAATTCGTAATTCAAGGATTTGCAATATTTTCTATTGTTATCTCAGGAATACTATTACTAGATATATTGTAGAACTTTTTATTATTTCCTTTTTTGTACACATGGTGTAAGTTTGAAAAATAAAATTGTCCTTCTAATTGATCTAGAAATAGCATATATTCCCCAGTATGGATTGGTACTATTTTATCACCAAGGGGAAGAAGTCTATCCCCTAACTTACCTTCTTTCATTTGTTTAAAACCTACAGGATATATTATTTTAATTTTATCCCCAATCTTATATTTAGTGCCATCTAAAGTCTTAAAGCTATTATTTACAGTAGCAGTGTAGACCCTGTTAATTTTGTAAATATTATCTTCTGCGTCTTCTACTAGCTTTTCTGTATCATAGTCCCCATTAACTCTTGCATGGATAATAAACTCAGCATTTTTTTTAAGTGCTTTAAAGTTCTTTTCCCCAGGAATAGAAAGTCCAATTGAAGAATCTGCAGCACTGTCATCTGACTCAGAGGACTCTGGTACATTAACCTTCGACGAAACAACTGGTTCACCTTTGTTAACAGTATCCGAACATCCTGCTAATAAAATAAACCATACTACTACAAACGATATCAAAAGTTTATTCAAATTGAATTACCTCCAGATCAGTATAAGTAGCCATTAAAAGCGTTAACAATCATATATATGTTTATTTTAACATAAAAACACATATAATCCTTTTAAATATCGCAATTTTTAGATAGTTTAATCAAAATAAATAGCTCGCCTTTTGATTGACGATCCTCTTGTTAAAGTTTGCAACCTTTACTTTTAAGTATTTATCATAAACAGCTATCGTTTGAATGCGGAGTATATTTGTACTTAGCATTAAATAAAGTTGTTTTTTATCTTGCTTTTCAATAATAGCGCCCGGTTGTTTTGTGTCACTTTTTATACACAAAAACATGTGGCAGTCCATGTTCGGCATCATTCTCTCTACTTACATTATACTACTAATTATAAATTATTTATAGACTATACTTTCTAAA
>NZ_JBMERP010000089.1:0-14111 GCF_049310925.1 Virgibacillus sp. DJP39
CTATGAGTTCCTTCTTAGCTTTTATTGGTGAACCATTTTCAGTATGGATGGAACTTGTTATTTATATAAAATGGCAATACATCTATTCATTTGCATACTATCTGTTTATTGGTCTAACAGTTAGGTTTGTTATTATCAAGGTAAAGGAAAGAAAATAAAACCTGATACCTTATCATAACAACGAATTATACTCAGACTTCATCAATGAATATACAGCAGTGTCGTGAAACTTATTCCCATCAAAATCAGTTTGACGCAGTACGCCCTCTTTGGTGAAGCCATATTTTTTCAAAAGCTTTTCTGATCCTTGGTTTCCAGCAAAAATATCACCTACTATTCGGTTTAATCCAAGCGTTTCAAAGCTATACTCCAGAACTTTACCGAAAATCTCCGTCATAACACCTCTTTTTTGGTATTCTTTTCGAATAACGACACCGGTCTCAGCTTTTTTATGCCACATATTTAACTTATGTAATCGAAACTGACCAACTACATCACCATTGTCTTTATTGATAATCACCCAGGGGATTTCCTTCTGTGATCTATACGCATACAGTTGACGACGTACTTTGTCTTCCATTTCCTTTACTGTTTGCACCGGGTGGGGGGCTATAAACTTCATCTTTTCCCTGTCACACATAAACGTAAATAAGAGTGATGAATCGTCTACCGTTAGTCCTCTTAAGATATAATGCTTTGTTTCCAGGGTAGGTACCTTTGTGAATATATCCTCATTTAACATGTTCATCCCTCCAGTTAATCTTACCCATAGCAAAGCTGTTCATTTCTTCATCGTTCTTAAGTTAACTGCTGTTCTGCAAATTCCCTGTATAATGGATGCGATTGTGTTAGTTCCTGATGTGTTCCGCTACCTGTCATTTTCCCTTTATCAATAAAAATAATTTTGTCTGCATTAACAATTGTTGATAACCTGTGTGCAATCACAAAAGTTGTGCGCCCTTCCATTAACCGCGTTAATGCTTGTTGTACAACGCTTTCGGATTGACTATCCAGACTTGCAGTTGCCTCATCCATCATAAGAATTTTAGGGTCCCGCAGAAAGGCCCTGGCAATGTTAATCCGCTGCCTTTGTCCTCCTGATAATTTCACCCCGCGCTCCCCAACTTCCGAAGCCAAGCCGTTTGGAAGTGTATGTATAAATTGGTCAGCATAAGCCATTTTTGCAACTTCCCACAGACGTTCATCTGAAATATTAATGGAGTCACTTAAACCGTATGTTAGATTATCCCGAATGGTACCAGCCATCATCGCACTTTCCTGAGAGACATATCCAATCTGACTGCGCCAGGACTTCATAGACAAATCCTTTATAGGTATGCTTCCAATTCGTATTTCTCCAGCAGTTGGTTCATAAAAACGTTCAAGTAAGCCAAACAGCGTTGTTTTACCGCCACCACTTGGGCCCGCGAATGCAATCATTTCATTAGGCTGTGCTGTAAAAGATATATTCTCAAGTACTGGCTCACCCTCGCTATAGGCAAACGATACGTTCGATACATGTACCATTTCATTGGTGATATCTTTCTCGATTCCCTCCTGGCCATCTTCCTGAGATAAATCCATTATTGAAATAATACGCTCTGTTGCCCCTTTTGCCTTTTGTAATTGGGTGAAAAACATTGCAAACGATGTAACAGGCATAATGATTTGAAATAGGTAGAGCAAAAAAGCAACCAAGGAACCTGTTGACATGGATCCCTCAGCCACACGAATTCCTCCGTAGCCAATAATCATAACTACTACAATCATAATAATAAAATACATAAGTGGACCGATCAGGGCGAAAATACGTGCTTCCATTAATCCAAATCCTAATAATTTCCCGATACCTGAAATTCCCTTTTTTTCTTCAAATCTTTCGGCAGTTGAAGATTTCATTAAGCGAATCTCACTAAGCGTCTGCTGAATGTGACCAGTGAAACTAGCGGTTTCATCCTGCAGGTTGCGTGAAATTTTAGCCATTTTACTTCCTAGAGGAATCATAATTGCCATTGTTATCGGTACCGCGATTAACATTAATAATGTCATCTTCCAATCCATAAACAGCAGGATAATTACTGCTCCAATTATAGAAATAATCCCTGTTATAAATTGCGGAAAATGCTGGGAGATTAAATCCTTTACAATTCCTGTGTCATTTACAACTCTGCTTACAGTTTCACCACTTGCTTTTTTATCAAAGTAATGAACAGGCAGCCGAACGAGTTTTAACCACATGCGTTCACGCAAACGCGCAACTATTTGTTGACCAACCGCAGCCAGTAAATAAGTGGAAAATCCATCAACAACAGCCTGTACAATAAACACCACACCAATAACAACAATGAGAATGACGCTTATCGAATCTACTGAGAAACCATCCACTAATTCTTTTGTAAGTAAAGGAATAGAAAGCCCAACAATTGTTGTAATAATACTTCCTATTAAACCAACTATTAATGCCATCTTCGGGATTTTAGTTGACAAAATCAGAGAAAAAAATGGCTTCAGACCATTTTGTTGCAGTGCTTTTTTCATATGTATTAACTCCTATCTGCAGACGCGGTCAACAGTTTCTTAAACTTCATTAAGAGGTCTTTTTATCTTATACGTACAGTGTACCATTTTTGTTTCAAAGGTTTTGTATGTTTACTTCATTTAGAAACGGGGGAACTTACAGTATAGAGTGATTAGAAGAGAAAGGTGATTTATGTGGGTCTCTGGCTTGAGTACGGTTGGGCGTTTCTTGTAATTATTGGATTAGAAGGGCTACTCTCAGCCGATAACGCACTCGTTATGGGTGTAATCGTTAAGAATTTGCCTGAAAAGAAACGTAAGAAGGCATTATTCTATGGAATTATTGGAGCTTATGTATTTCGTTTTGCCGCCTTATTTGCTATTTCATTTGTAGTTAACATATGACAAATTCAAGCAATAGGGGCTGCATACTTAATATACCTAGGCGTAAAAAGTATCATTAAAAATAAAAAAGAAGATAAAGAAGATAAAGAAGATAAAGAAGATGATTCAGATTCAAATTCTAAAGCAGATGAGAGTCAAAGCTTATGGAAAGCTATTGTAAAGGTTGAACTGACAGATATTGCCTTTGCGATCGATTCAATCCTGGCAGCAGTTGCAATTGCTGTCGCACTTCCATCCACTCCACTACCAAAATTCGGTGGAATGGACGGCGGTAAATTTATTGTAGTGTTCTTAGGTATGGCTATTGGACTCGCATTTATACGGGTTGCAGCTACTTATGTGGTGAAGTACATGAAGAAATATCCTATCTTAGAAAAAGCGGCGTTTATTATCGTAGCGTGGGTCGGTGTAAAATTGGCAGTGCACACATTAGCACACCCAGACGTAACATTAGGGTTGATTTCCGAATCCTTCACCCATAGTACTTGGTGGAAGATAACCTTCTGGGGAGTGATGTTGTTAATCATAGCAATATCTATTGTAATGGCTAAAAAACGTGGACCAATTGAAGATGCTGATGAGGAGCGAGGATCCGACACCTCATCGTAAACTTAGGGTAAATAGATTAGGGAGAGTAATAACTCCCCCTAATCCACTTTTATATGAGGTTCTAAAGGATCGTTGGTCTTCCAATCGAATGGTACTCAATATCATAAAACTTTACTTCCTCTAAATCAAAACAGTTTCGTCCATCAAAGATAATTGGCTCTTTCATCAGCCTTTTAACCTCTGATAAGTCCATCTGTTTAAACTCTTTCCACTCAGTTAAAATAAATCCCAAATCTGCCCCTTTTAAAACAGTTGCTACAGAATTAGCATACCTTATACCTCTGGGCAATATCTGCATAGCAAGATTCATCGCAGCTGGGTCGTAAGCAATTATTTCAGCACCCTCTTCTAAGAGTTTATTAATAACAACTATAGCCGCTGCTTCACGTATGTCATCTGTATTTGGTTTGAAAGCTAAACCAAGTATAGCAACACGCTTTCCAGACAAATCCCCAAACCTTTTTTTAGCCTTATCTACCAATAGAACCTGTTGATTATTGTTAACCTTCACTACTGACTTTAATAATTCGAAATCATGATTTCTATTCCCTGACAACTGAATAAGAGCTTTTGTGTCCTTAGGGAAACACGATCCGCCGTATCCAATACCAGCTTGCAAAAACTCAGCTCCTATTCTTTTATCCATTCCCATTCCTTTTGCTACTTCCTCCACATTTGCTCCTGTCAATTCGCAAATGTTCGCAATTTCATTAATAAAACTGATTTTAGTAGCAAGAAAGGCATTTGATGCATATTTAATCATCTCTGCATTTCTGAAATCTGTTTTAACAATTGGTAATTTAAATGGTTCGTTTATCTTTACTACAACATCTGCTGCATGTTGGTTAGTTGATCCAATTACTATTCGATCACCGTGGAAGGTATCATGGAGAGCAGACCCTTCCCGCAAAAACTCTGGATTTGAAACAATATCAATAGATACTGGATATTGTAAATTATCTTGCATTAATTGTTTCAAGCGTTCATTGGTTCCAACAGGCACAGTTGACTTGATAACAACAATCATATCTCGATTAATTGTCTTTGCTATCTCTACGGCTGCATCCTTAATGTCAGTTAAGTCAGCCGTACCATCCTGGTTTTGCGGGGTACCAACTGATATATAAATAACCTCTGCAGTGGAACAACACTTTACCAGGTCCCTTGAAAAAATTAAAAAACCACTCTCTCTATTCTTATCAACCATCTCTTTTAATCCCGGTTCATAAATTGGTAAATCACCTGTCTGTAGTAACTTTATTTTCTCTTCTTCTCTATCAACACAAGTAACGTGGTGACCTATTTCAGAAAGACTGGCACCGGTCGCTAATCCAACGTATCCTGTTCCAATAATTGTAATTTCCACGATAACTTACTCCCATTCTTCTATTTCTTTTTATGATTAGTCCATTCATAAAGCGTAATCGTGCCATATACAGGGTCAAACAAAGGATTTGAGTTAAATTTCTTCACCTTTTGTATATTATTCTCAATTGCAACACCTTGTTTTTCAAACCCATCTACCACCCGATCTGTTAGAAAAACACGTACTTGTGGGTTTGAGGGCAATTCCATCAGGAAATATTCAAATGTTAAAATTTCTTTATATTGATAATCCACTTGTAAGTAGTCCATTACTCTGGCCTCTTCCCATGTGAACACCAATAATTGGTCATCTATTTCTGTTAAATAGTCTGTAAGCTGATAAACTGCAGGTGGCTCCGCTGCTTTCATAACTATAAGGCTACTACCATGAATTGACTGTAGAATAATGAGTAACATACATAACCAGCTTACTAACCGAAGATAGCTGCCTTTAAACAATTCTTTAAACAATATAAATGTAAAAATTCCTGTTAGTGGAAGTATGTGTCTTGGTTTATCTATATTTTGAGCAAACAGAACCCAAACAAAATAGGAGCTGTAAATGACTACCAACCAATAAGTAAAGGAGTCTGTTGTCCATCTTTTAGATTTTAATTGGTAAATAACCAAACCGAAGAAAAGACTATATAGGACAGCTATCAGAACCGAATGACTAAACAGACCTGTCCATAAAAAGTTATAAAAAAACAGATTTACTAAGCGCTCGAAAATCGGCATAGAGTCCGCGGTAACAGCTCCCCCCCACTCTGTAAAATGTCCTGCGACAAACCCTGAAGCCAATTCAATAAATGCCGCAATTCCACCAGTTGAAGAAACTAATCCCATAATCCAAACCAGTTGAAAAAGAAGTGCTATACCAACTTGTTGGGCAATGAATATCATGTATAACGTGTTAGTTTTAAAAAACTTTCTATAGTAAATCCAAAGTAATAAAATGCCAATGCCAATTGGTAGATATGACAACCGAGTTCCCATCAAAATACTAAAGAGAAAAAGGGGAGTGATAGATGAAATAAAGGTTGGGTGTTTTCTTGCCTGCTTTAAACTCCATAAAAACCACCAAACAATAGCTACAGCTGCTCCTTCACTCAATGGCTCTGTGCTCATAATCCACATATAACTCATAGAGAAAATTACGGAGGTCACCAATAAATTAATTCTTACTTCCACATAACTTTTTAATAACAGATATATAGGAACAACTGAGGTACAGATTAAAATAACATTAAAAATAGAGAGCGCCCGAACCGGATCATTAACAAAAAAATTAACGATCATCCCTCCTAATATAAAGTAAGGATAACCTGGAAAATGCGGTTGCATTTGATATAAGTCATACTTGATGACTCCTAATGCAAAATCGACTTGATCCCACGACCCCGCAAATGAGTTAATATATAAAAATCTGTTAAGAGTCACAAATGCGATAAAAATGATGAACAATAACCAGTAGCTATATATGGGATTGTACTTTTTCATTTTTGTCGACCTTCCTTATATAAGCGATAATTAGAAAACCTGGCTGCATAAAGAAAAAAAACAAGACGATCAAATCGACGTCTTGTGTAATGACCATTATTTGTACATTTTCTTGCTTTGAAAACCACCTGAGTATACCTGATTCTCTCGCGTTTGTTTTGCTGAAGCCTTTGACCTAGCATTAGAAGTACCGTATTTTACCTTAATTATCATATAAATAACAACAAAGAATCCAATGTAGGCAATCATCTCTTCTAACGAAGGCATCGAAGAATAACCGAATAGTGCTTTCAAAAAGATGCCAACCTCACCAGAAAAGACTGGTACTATTCCCGTATCCCGTACGTAATGCACGTAGTCAATTGGATGTTCAGGCAATAACCAGGTGATATTATAGACATGTGGCATAACACTTCCGATTATTTTTAGATCCTGAAGCATCGAAATCCCTTGAACTAAAAGTCCTGCTGCTATCATCACAATAAAAACACCTGTAACCTTAAAGAAAGATTTAAGTGGTATCCGCATCGTTCCTTTAAAAAACAAATAACATACTACAGCTGCAACTGCCGCACCAGTTATTGCTCCCCATCCTTGTAAGCCTTTTTCAATATCTCCACCTGTTATGGCTGCAAAGAAAAAGACTGTTTCAACCCCTTCACGCAGTACAACAAGAAAGGAGTGTACGACCATACCAATCACATTACCTGTTGTTATAAGATGATTCATCTTACCTTCCATTTTCCCTTTAAGATCTTTACTGTGCTCCGCCATCCAAAAAACCATCTGTGTTAACAAAACAGCGGAAGCGAACATTATTCCAACCTTTAAGTACATTTCACTACCCATTGCTGCAAAACCTGTGAAAACAACTTGAAAAAGCATAGCAACACCTAAACTGGCAAGTACGGCAAGACCAGCACCAAGCCAGACATATTTAGTGAATTTTTTATTACTAGTTCTTTTTAGATACGTCGTGATAATTCCAACTATTAAAAGGGCCTCCAGTACTTCGCGAAAGGTTATTAGTAATGCTTGAATTTCCAAGGTATTCCCTCCCTTATTTCCTAGAGATTATTTTCTTTTCCGAATGAAGTATATGGAAGCAGCACAAATTATAAGTGCAATAATTAGAATCGGAATCCAATTTTTTAACTCTGAGTAATCCGTATAGTCAGATGATTGTGTGTCCTGATTCTTCAACTCTTGTTCTGTGTCACCTTTTGTGAAATGTCCAACGTCATACGCTTCTATTTCAAAAGGTTCTTTTAAAGAATCTAAAATAAATTGTTTGCTTTTTTTAAATTGCTTAAAATTAGACTTTTTCTCCCCTACTCCAAATAAACCAGGGTTCCCTAATGCTTCAAGTGCTGAATCAAAGTTTTGTTTGATTTGTTCATCTAGATCCGGATCGAAGTCCCTCACGGTAGGAGAAAGTGCCTCATATGTAGCAAAGGCTTTTGCTAGTAACTTTTTACTTGTGTCGTATTCTCCAAAGCCTTGTTCCAATGCTTCTAATCGTCTTGATATATTTAAAGCAAGCAGTTTTTCCATGTTATTAATTGTAGCTTTTTTATCTTTATTATTTAAAGGATCAAGAACGATTTCAGATGCATCCTTCCCCATGTGCATATCAATTTCTTCTTTGACCGTTAAAAAAAATTCCTTTGCCGCTTCATAATTAGGTGGAGATTCATTTAACTTTATAACCATTTTTCTGTATACTTCCGCTATTTTTTCTTTATTCGGGTCTCCATAAGAATATGCGGAAACACTCACTTCGTTAGTAAACGCACTAAGTAGAATAATGGTTAGTATTAACAAGCTCATTTTTCTCATGAGAACATCTCCTATTTAATTAAATGATAATGATTATCAACGTCAATGTCAATATAATTTCTGTTTTTAACCAGTTTTTTTGGTAGTTATAACTCTGCCGTGATGCTTATGAGGTATAATCACTACCTTTTTATGTGATCTATGCATTTCTTTCCAGATAGCAGGAATTACAGAAGTCATATATCCCTGAAATTTTATAAAGGATTGGCCTTTTGTTCTAACCTGATACGTTATTGGTACCTCTTTTACCCTAAATCCTTTTCTAACTAGGTTTAGGGTAAGCACTTGGGCATAGTTGTAGTCATGGATTATTTCCGCATGCTCCATTGCTTGTCTTGAAAAAGCTCTCATACCTGACTGCCCATCATAAATCAACTTTCGAAGCAGGACCGATTGGAGCATGGTGAAAAAATAATTCCCTAATCTACGGTGAAGCTTCATTCCGTTAATTGTCCCTAAAAACCTAGACCCCATCGTATAATCTGACTCTCCCATAAAAATTGGAGTAACAAGTTCTGGTATCTCTTCTGCAGGATACTCGTTATCCGCATCAATCATAACAGCAATATCGGCCCCCAATTGATAAGATTGTTGCAATCCTTCTCTGACAGCAGCACCAAGACCCTGGTTAGTTTTAAAGGAGTGGATGTAGTCAGCACCGGCAGTTTTGGCGACTTCTACTGTACGGTCGGTTGATCCGTCATCAATAACAAGAACATCAACATGAATATTCGGATGAAACTTCCTTGGTATTCTTTTAATAACGTGAACTATCGATTCTTCTTCATTGTGCGCTGGTAGAAAAACGATCATTTTCTGCTTCATTATGTTCCTTCCCTTCTTGTTGTAATGCTTCGATTAAAACATTGCCACGGCTATGACTTGGGTATGGTGTCCCGAGCAAGTAAGCTATTGTTGGGGCTACAGAGGTAAGGCTATGTCTTTCATCTACTTTTTTGCCTTTCTCAATAGCTGGTCCATGCAAAAAGAATGGCACAAACCGTTCTCCTTCATCAAGATGGCCATGCCCTCCTATTCCGTCAGCCTGTCCATGATCCGCACAAATCAATAGTGTAGTATTTTCCATGTAGCCTTTCTCTTCCATCCACGATGTAAATTCCTCAATTAAACTGTCAGCTTCCTCTATTTTTTGAATGTATTCATCATAGAGTACTCCCCTGCTATGTCCCGTTTGGTCGGTACTAATCAGCTGAATGTTGAAAAAGTCCAGATTTTCTTTTTCCATCATATTCTTAGCTTTCTCGATAATATTTCGATCAACCGAATCATTATGTCCTACCGCGGTATATGCTTCGACATCATCACCCATTGAATCAATCAGATGAGCAACTCCTAAAAGACGCCCCTTTTTTTTCACTTTTCTTAACGTGTCAAATATAGATTCCGTCTTAATCCCTAGCTTCCATACCATATTAGATTTAATTCCATGTTCTTTCGGATAAGTCCCGGTCATCATCGATGAAAAGCATACAACAGTTCTAGCAGGATATACCGTTTCCATTTGTGTATACTCGGTACCATTTTTCCGAAGCTTATCCAAAAACGGTGTATTTGCCTCCTGAAAACGTTCTTTTCTCATCCCATCAATAACAATCATGATCACTTTATTGTTAATCGGCTTATCATTTTCTTTTACATTGTCTGTATAGGTCTGCTTCTCTACTGGCTTCCAGTCAAAAAGATAATGGTGTAGAATCCAACTAAACACACCCAGTCCAATTAGAAACGCGAAATATGTAGTATAGTCGATACTTAAATCTAATGTGTACCTTGAAAAAAACAGGTTCCAAAGGGATAATATGAGTAAAAACTTTGGCAATTGTTCTTGGGCATTTCCACTTGTTGAATCACTATTTTTTAATACAAGTTTCCAAAATCTAGTGAAGTTCAGCCATGTTGTCCCTATCCTCAAGTGATAATACAAAGTCCCCCAGAAAAATACTGTAAAGAAAAAATAAAGACCTAAACTAAAAAAAAGCAAGTGAAGATTGGTATCTCCCCAAATTAATAGATACCCAGTAAAAGGTAGCCATAAGTAATTTCTAAGCATTAATGGGAAATCAAAAAAGTAATAGATAGCTAATAACGGCACTATAAGCAGGAGGCTGAATCCAGCGGCAACCCAAAAGGAGGACTCCCCCCATTCCTGTATGTTAAAAATAAGGATTGTTCCCACAACAAAAATCGGCGTAAATGGCTTTCCCTCATTTAATAAATTCCAGCAACGAGCTGCTATTTTTTCAAACTTCGAAGCTTGTTTCATAATTTTTCTCCTTTCTGGTTTTTCCACACCTTTATCTGTCGCAGTGAAATAGGATATAGAAAAAAAACGATAAATCCCACAACGAAAGAAAATAAAAATTTGAATCCATGTGTTATAAGCGCTAGGTTATAAGCATCTTCCCATTTCATTCCTAACTGAACAAAAGCAAAGCTCATAACACTTTCATAAGTTGCAAGGCCACCTGGTGTAAATTGAAAGACTTGGGCAGCTACAGTTATACTGTTTAACCAAACAGCCCTCAATAATGCAATATCAAATTCCAGTGCATGTACAACACCATAGACCACAGCTGCTTCTAGGATCCAACTCGTAAAAACCAAACTAATTATTAAAGCTGAACGCTGATGAAAAAATGCCTCCTTGAGAAAATTGACATGTTCCAAATAAAAACTGAACCATTTTTTCTTGAGTAAGTAGAGAAAAGATAACCCTATAATTGCGAACACCACTATTATTTTTAGTAAAAAATAATAGTTTAGAGAAACACCTATGAGCAGGGCTCCTACCGACGCAAATATTCCCAAGCACATCAAGTCCAGAATCCTCATGACAACAACGGAGTGGGTTGCTTTATCCCAAGTAACATCTTTCTGATTTGCAAAAACACCAATACGGACTACATCACCAATTTTAATTGGAAAGATATGATTAAAGAATAAACTATAGAAAAGTGCAACTAAGTAAATTTTAATAGGATGTTTAACATCTCCGTACATTTTCCATGCAAACGCCCTGGAAACAAACGCTAACAGATATAGTATGGTCACAAAGAATAGCCAGTGAAAATTTAGAAAAAATCGTTGTGTCAGCGTAAATAGCATTTTTAAATCAAAAAAATTCCAACTTAAAACCAAGAATGCCGAGAATAAAAAAATACTTGCGAGGTGAATTAGCGGTTGAAGTGTTTTTTTGCCCATCTTATTGTTATATCCAAACCTTCCTCAATATTTATAAGTGGGTTGTAACCTAGTTTTTCTTTGGCTTTAGTTATATTACTCCATGTCATTTTTACATCACCACGGCGGTCCTTTAACTGATTAATTTTCATTCGAGGAAATTTTGATTTAAGATGATCAAGCAGTTTTTCCATGTAGACAGGTTCTCCATATCCCAAATTATAAGTATCATTATTCTTTGAATAAAGGATCGTTCTTTCAATACCGTTAACAATGTCATCTATGTATGTATAGTCCCTGGCTGAATTATAACCATAAATATCCAAGCTATCCCCTGCCATCAATTTCCTAATAAATAATGGAATTGCCATGTCAGGCCTCCCCCACGGACCATAAACAGTGAAAAAGCGTAAAATCGTTAACTGAAAACCGTAAAGTGATTGATAGGCATGGCAAAATGATTCAGCACCATACTTTGCAGCGGCATAAGGAGAAGCCACTTGACCGTTTGCCATTTCTTCCGTGAGTGGAGCGCCTGTTTGATTTCCATATACGGATGATGAAGATGCAAAGATGAAATGATTCACTTTTGTTTCACCTGCATACTTTAAAACATTGACTGTCATTTTAATGTCAAGATCAATGTATTGATGTGGTTGCTTAATCGAATATGGGACACCAGGGAGTGCAGCCAAATGAACAACTACATCAAACGATCCTTCTTCAAATACCTTTTTACAACTAATTTCGTCAACAAGATCTACTTTTATAAATTGAAATGGTATCCCTAGACTTTTAACTTCGTTGACATGTTCTCTTTTTTGTTCAGGACTATAGTAAGGGTGCAAATTATCAACAATAGTAATCTGATGATTATCCAGTAAAAGTTTTCTCGCCAAACTACTTCCAATAAACCCTGCTCCACCTGTAATTAATATGTTCATTTAGTACACCCCCAGGACCAATCATCGGAAAACTCGCAGCGAATGCACGAGTTTCCTTATAGTTGTTTCATCTCTATCTTTCACGAATAAAAAAGCCGCATATGCGGCTTTTTTATTGTACTACACCTGTAAGAACAGGTACAATCGCATCACTATACTTTGTTGCTTCTTCAGCATTTTCACTTGAAATTGCCTCATACCATTTTTGACCATTTTCAAGAAGTTCAGAAGTTTTTTCTCCCCCTAATTTTTCAATTAAAGCTAACTCAATATCCTTCATAAACACATTAGCTTCCATCGCTTCCACACGTGCTTCCGTTACATTTCCTTCTTCTAAGGCTACTGCAGCTTTTTCATGATAGCCAGTTATTTTTCCGATAAACGCTTTTGTGAATAAACCGGCAACCTCTTCCGGATTAAGTGAAGCGGCGTTTGTTTTACTGAAGTCAAACAGTTCTTGTAATTTATTTGCTGCTACTTCATCTCCACCAGATAAAGAACCTTTAATAGCTTGGTAGAATCCAAGTGCTTCAGCTTGCATAATTTTCAACTCTGTTTCATCTGTATTACCCTCGCTTACAGATTTAGCAATTTTCTCTGCATATGAATTTGCTGCTAAATAGTAACTGCGGTAAACAGACTTATCAGTAATTTGTTTGTATACTGAAAGGTCTTTCACATTTCCGTTTGCTATTGCTTCTTCTTGAAGGGACAAGCCGTTTTGAATGTTTTCAACGATACTATTTTCGCCTGTTAGTTCGTAATAACCATCACGTTTAGTCGCAGTTGGGATAATAACTTCTTCAATAAGAAGCTTTAGTTCTTGATATGTAGCTTCTGCTTTTTCTTGATTTCCCGCTTCTAAAGCTGCCACTATATCGCTATGCAGTTGTTTTTGTTTTTGGTAAAAATAAGATTGTATGCCTTTATCAATTAATTGGCGAGCTACGTTTTGATCAAGCTCCTCACCTTTTCCCGCATTAATTCCTGATGTAATAAAATTATCTAAATCACCACTAGCTACTTTCAACTCTTTTTGATATGTATCTTCCACTAGTTTCCAATCAACTTCCTGATCTTCTTTCATTTTGCCTAGTTCAACCATTATTGCTTTATAATCATCCACTTGTTTTGCGGTCGCAGTTTCTTCAATTACAACCTCTTCACTATTTAGCTGTTCCTTTTGATCACTAGTATTTTTTTCTTTTGCTGGTTCTGTTGCTTCTTCTTTCGGTTTGCTTGCATTTGCGTCTTCTTCCCCACAAGCAGTTAATACTGAGCCAGCTAAAGTTATAGTCGCAAGTAATAACAATGTTTTTTTCATATAAACCCTCCTATTGATAATGATTTTCATTATTAATTCCTAACCTATTATAGCGAGAATGATTATCACTGTCAATGACATTCATAATAAGACCTACTTTGCCTGTACGCATCATTGAAATAGGAGGAAAGCATACCCACTTTGTGATGGCTAAAAAAACGCGGATTGTACAAGATGTTTACATTCTCAAAAGCGAAGCATTCTGCTGGCACGGTGTCGAAAAAGTTTTCACAACGTCGCAGTTTGTAGATTTTGTGTCAGAAACAACAATCTTTTTGAAAAAGGTCTATAACAAAATACCTTTTTAAAATAACAGAAAATACAAATTAGTCTTGCACGTCAAAATACTTTTATGTATACTAATTATACAAAATAAAATAATTATTTATATTTGGATAAAAAGTTTG
>NZ_JBMERP010000090.1:0-13004 GCF_049310925.1 Virgibacillus sp. DJP39
TTAAACGATAATATCACAATTACAAAAAATAAACGTCTTGATATTCGTTTCTGAAAGTGAAACCTATCTTCAGATAATGTCGTATTTCATTTATACAATTAATGGAAGGGGAGCAGAGTGAAAATGAATGAATGGTGGAGAAATAGAAAAGCAAAATCAAGAAAAGGTAAGAAAAATAGTGGTGAACATACCTTTATAGATAGTGTATTAGAACTATTACTTTGGATTCCTGAATTTGCTCTGCTTCCATTCAGAATGGTTTTTTGGTTGTTTAGAGGTATTGGAAAATTAATCAGTCACATAGTGGATGTCGTCTAAATCATGTTCCCAATGCGAACTGCACAGGCAGATGAAGCGATTGTAGATTTGCATGAGAGTGAATATTTTAAGGGCGTTAGCTCATAATTATCCGATTAATAATAATGTAAACATGAATAAAGATAGATGAAAGTAAAAAAACTCCTCTTGTAGAGGTCTTGTTTAAGATAAACGAGCCATACTACAAAGGAGTTTTCTTTAGATACTGGAGAGAAAGATGGTTAATTATCCCTTGGATTTTCACCATGAGGATAAACTTGGTGAGACTGTCTAATTAAAATGGAGTGATATGGTGGTTGAAAAAATTTTGTTTTGGTTAAAAGAAGCTGGGTTTGCTGGTTTATTGACAGCAATGTTTTTAGAAGGGTCATCACTCCCTTTTCCAGGTATAGCCGTTATTTTAGCTTATGGTTATATTCTTCCGTTTGATTATTGGGATAACTTATTGGTCGCAGCCTGGATGAGTGTTGTTTACAGTGTGGCAAGCTTAATTCCATATTTTATTGGCCACAAGCTCGAAATTAAACTTCAAAAAAGCCCTAAAAAAGGACTGAAAAAAGCTAAGAAACTTTTCTCGCGGTATGGTAGATGGAGTGTGTCCTTTTCACGACCATTTGGACTTGGAAATTACATTTCCTACGTTGCTGGAATGAGTAAAATGAAGATTATCACATACTTACTTTTTACTTTTATCGGTATTTTTCCGTGGTCATATGGCATGCTGCTGTTAGGGAATTATTTTAACGGCAGCTATCAAGCATTCAAATCTTTTTATAAAAATAACAGTATTTATCTATATATAGCAGTAGCGATAATAGTAGGGATTATTTTTCTTTATATTTTTATTAAGAACAAAAAAAATAAAAAATCAGTTGATGAATGAAAAAAAGAAGAAGATAAGGTATGAAACAAGAGTGTCTATGGAATATAGATGTGTACGGAGCTGAGTAGTAGTTTAATTATCTTAATCGTGGTAGAAACTGATCAACCTTCCGTTACAAAGTTTGGTCTAATTTTAAGAATTTATTGACAGTAATAGTAGAACAAGTATAAAATAAACCTGATAGCTAATAGAAATAAGGGGGAGTCATAAAATGAAAAAGTTTTTATTTATAACTACTTTGTTACTCGCTTTATCCATGCTTTTAGTAGCATGTGGTGATGACGGTAAAACAGATACAGCATCTGAGGGTGAAGGGGAAAAAGCTCCAGAATTCTTAAGCATGTTGACTGGAGGAACAAGTGGTACATATTATCCACTAGGTGGAGAGATGGCTAGCATTATAACAGACGAAACAGGTATTCAAACAGATGCTATTTCATCAAATGCTTCAGCTGACAACGTTATTTCCTTGCAGGAAGAAGAAGCTCAGCTAGCATTTGTTCAAACAGATGTAACCGCTAACGCTATCGAAGGAATTAACTCTTTTGAAGGAAATCCAGTTGATAATGTGTTAGCTATTGGATCACTTTATCCAGAAACAATTCAAATTGTTACAACCAAAGATTCTGGAATTGAATCAGTGGAAGACTTAAAAGGTAAAACTGTTTCAGTTGGTGCTCCTGGTTCAGGAACATATGTTAACGCTGAACAAATCCTAAAAGTTCATGGAATTTCTATGGATGATATTGATGCACAAAACCTTGATTTCGGTGAGTCAACTGGTGGAATTCAGGATGGAAACATCGATGCTGCGTTCATTACATCTGGTACACCAACTGGTGCTGTAGAAGGATTAAGCGCAACTACAGATGTAAGTATTGTTCCAATTTCTCAAGATAAGATTGATGAGCTAGTTAAAGAATATCCTTACTACGCTACTGATGTTATCAAAGCAGGTACTTACGGGCTAGAAGAAGATGTAACTACTGTAGCTGTTCTGGCGATGCTTGCAGTAACTGATAGTCTTTCTGAAGATGTTGTTTATGACATTACGAAAGCCATCTTCGAAAATACAGATAAAATCACGCATGCAAAAGGTGAATATGTTACGAAAGAATCTGCATTAGATGGAATTGGTATTGATTTACACCCTGGCGCTAAGAAATACTTTAAAGAGATTGGCGTCTTAGAATAGTTGAGAGCACTATTTGAAAATTAAGCTTGTAATGGAAAGGCCGGTTGTAAACCTGTTTTTTAGGTGTTTACTGCCGGCTATTTTTCCTATACAGTTGAATTTTCACTACATAAATGAATTGGCGGAATTACAATGAAGTTTAAAAAATTGACATTTTCTATACTCATCCTAATTATCCTTCTTATTGTATTACAGGTTCCCTTCAAGACTGCCTTAGTCTTTTATGAACGAAATACAGATAATTTAGAAGCGTTTCTACCTATTAATAAAGGTGACACTTTCCAGGTTATTTTTAAGCATTCAATACACTTAACAGATGTTGTTGAAAAGTACAAAGTTCGTGACGACCTCGCAATAGAACAATATGAAATCGTATATGAAGAATTTGGGATTGGGATGCCATCGAATGCCCTGGAAGGAGAAAAGTTTGAATACAAGAACGGAAAGTATCATGTATCGAGCTTAGATAATATATTTCAAACCTTAAAGATCAGAAATGGGAAAACTGTATCTGAGAATCGATTAGTCTGGGGAACAGAAAAAACTGAAAAGGGACATATGGTTCAGTTTAATAAATATTTTATACCTGGTGAATGGTATACTATTTTAGTTGAACGAATATCTCTATGGGATTATTTGAAAGGAGTGAAGATAAGTGAGTGAAAACAAGGAAAATGATCAATTTTTAGAAGAAGACCAGCAAAAACTCATGGAGAAATATGATATAGAGGCAAGTGCACGAAAATTAACTGGCATTGCTGGTTGGATTGTGTTACTCGGGTTAGTTGCTTTTTCTCTTTTTCAACTATACACTGGTGCATTCGGCGTTTATACGGCTTATATACAAAGAACTGTCCACTTAGGTTTTGCTTTGTCCCTTATTTTTCTACTATTTCCGGCTAGAAGGAAAAGTAATAAGCATAAGGTAGCTTGGTATGATTGGATCTTAATCTTACTATCCATAGTTGTGACGGGTTACTGGCCGGTTTTTTATGAAACAATCGTGCAGCAAATTGGTGGGATAAGCCAATTCCAAATGGTCATTGGTGGATTAGCAATACTTCTAGTTTTGGAGGGTTCAAGGCGTGCAGTTGGTCTCCCAATTGCGATTATTGCTGTACTTTTCCTTGTCTATGCATTATTTGGTCGTCAGATGCCTGGTATGCTAGCACACCGAGGGCTTAGCCTTGAGCAATTAATTGATTCGATGTTTTTTACGACACAAGGTATTTTAGGTACACCACTGGCTGTGTCCTCTACCTATATCTTCCTGTTCCTGTTATTTGGAGCATTTTTGATACAGACTGGAATAGGTACGTATTTCAATGATTTGGCACTGGCAATAGCTGGCCGTCGTGTCGGAGGTCCTGCAAAAGTTGCTATTTTCTCGAGTGCTCTGAATGGAACGATTTCAGGAAGCTCTGTAGCGAATACAGTTACTACAGGTTCCTACACGATTCCAATGATGAAAAGACTGGGTTATAGTAAAAACTTTGCAGGAGGAGTAGAGGCTGCCTCATCAACAGGTGGACAAATCATGCCGCCAATTATGGGTGCTGCTGCTTTCTTAATGATCGAATTTGCTGGTGTTGGTTATTGGGAAATAGCCAAAGCGGCAACGATTCCCGCAATATTATATTTTTCAGGAATATGGATCATGACCCATTTTGAAGCCAAAAGGTTAGGACTCATGGGATTGCCAAAGGACCAAATACCAAGTAAAAAAGAAACACTAAAAAAGATATATTTGCTGTTACCGATAATAGCTATTGTTTACTTATTATTCAAGGGTTACAGTATCGAAAGAACAGCTATGTATGGAATTCTAATCACCATTGTGATTAGTTTGTTTAGAAAAGATACGAATATGTTTTTAAAGGATAACAAGTTTACATTCAGTAAGTTGATTGATGGTTTGGCAACAGGTGCACGTACAGCTTTAGGTGTAGCAGCTGCAACAGCATGTGCAGGTATTATTGTAGGTGTTGTTACGAAAACCGGGTTGGGTTTGAAGTTAGGAAACAGTCTTGTAGATATTGCAGGTGCTATTACGAGTTCACCACAGGCACTATTGCTGTTAACTTTATTCTTTACTATGGTCACCTCCATAATAATTGGCATGGGTTCACCTACAACAGCAAACTATATTATTACATCAACGATTGCTTTACCAGCTATCATTGCGTTAAATGATCAATATCAATTTGCGATTCCAGTACTCGCAGCGCATATGTTTGTATTTTATTTCGGAATCTTAGCCGATATTACACCACCAGTTGCACTTGCGGCATTTGCTGCAACGGGTATTTCAGGTGGTGAGCCAATTAGGACTGGATTTAACGCTTCAAAACTGGCAATTGCTGCATATATTATTCCTTATATGTTTGTTTTAAGTCCAGAGCTTCTGATGATTAATGCTACTGCGGGTGAAGTTGCAATTGCACTGGTGACCGCATTTCTAGGTATGATTTCAATTGGAGCGGGTATGATTGGATTCTGGTATCGGAAGATTAATTGGATTGAAAGAATTATAACAGCTTTAACTGGACTAATGCTGGTTTATCCTGAGGGAAGTACCGATATAATTGGCTTAGGTATATTCGTAGTCTTAGTTGTTATCCAATATAAGACCAAAGAAAAAAAGGAAACTAAACAGAAAGAAACGCTTAATTAACTATTGAAAACCTCTAAAAAGGGGTTTTTAATTTTTTTTTGTGATAATAAAGTAAAAGAATTTCACCATTAAAGTTGGGTAACAAGGCAAGTTTTCTATAGATGGGGTGAAGACAGTTACATTAACTGGATGCCACTTTTTCTGTTCCATAATCGATAATATTTATAAGCTATATATACTATACTCGTTTACAGTTCAAGACAAGTGTCATTAAATAATAGGTTATTTTTTTCTGAAATGGACAATCTATATCTGATGGTGACTTAAAGAATTAATCAGTTGTAGTAGGGTTAAAATAATAATAGTTAAACTAGGGGAGTGCACAAATGACTTTGGTTCGTCTTGGTTATGTAGCAATGAGCGTGCATTTACAAAATGCCTCTCCATCCAAAACAATGACATATAAGACATTTTCCAAGATGGAAGATCAGGAGGCTGCTATAGGTAAATTGGAACAGATCGCACAAACTAATCTACATAACTGTCTCAGACTTTTGAGACATAATGCAGCACACGATATTGCGTTTTTTCGCCTGTCATCTAAACTTGTTCCTTTAGCCACTCATCCAGAACTGAAGGGTTGGAATTACATAGAAGCTATACAATCATCGCTTGGGCAAGTAAAGGAATTTCTTATAAATCATCCTGACACTAGAGTAGATTTTCATCCGGATCATTTTGTATTGCTAAATTCACCTGGTAAAGATGTTTTAGCGAATTCAGTCAAAACCCTTCGCATGCATTATAAATTGTTGAAGGGGATGGGTATCAATCACCAGCATCGATGTGTATTGCATGTTGGTGGTGGCTATGGAGATAAGGAAAAAGCGCTTGAAAGGTTTATTCATAATTGGGCACTTGTATCAACAGATTTGCAGCACATGATTATTTTAGAAAACGATGATAAGGTATTCACGCTTTCAGAAACGTTATACCTGTGTGAGAAGTTAGGTGTTCCTTTAGTATTTGATTATCACCACTATCTTGCCAATCACAGTGAAACAGAAAATTGGCAGAAAGAATGGGAACGTGTGGTTCATACATGGACTGCTACGAAGTTACCTGTAAAGATGCATATTTCAAGCCCAAAGTCGGATAAACAATATCGGGCTCACGCTGAGTA
Organism: Virgibacillus sp. DJP39; assembly: GCF_049310925.1. Lineage (NCBI taxonomy): Bacteria > Bacillati > Bacillota > Bacilli > Caryophanales > Bacillaceae > Virgibacillus > Virgibacillus sp. DJP39. Next base: position 6,194 of record NZ_JBMERP010000090.1, read on the forward strand.
CGTGGATAGTTCGATGTTTATGGACTTTTTGCGTGAAATAAAAGGAAGCGTACCTCAAATTGACTGTATGATTGAAGCAAAACAGAAGGACGATGCATTATTTACATTGATGAAGGATTTACGCAAGTACTCTGAAGTGGAAATGGTTGATGGAGCAAGTTTTTATATACGCTAAGTTTAGTTAACTATGAAGTTTATAAAACTGCGACGTAACTTATTGCTGGCGGCTCCTCATGCCAAGGAATCATCCGTTATCTAGAAATATCCACTTTCGTGAGCATGGAATCATCCGTTATCCAGAAATATCAACCTTCGTGGCCATAGAATCAACTGTTATTTAGAAATATCGACCGTCGCTTGGGGGAAAAGCCTCGTTTACACGCTCAGAACCTGCGAGAAAAGCAACAACAATCTTTTAGAAAATTGCTATAAAAATAAACCATAAACATGATTTATGTATTATAATAGGATTGTAAGAGAAATAGTAGAGGAGACAATTTAATGTCTAACGAAAAGAAACTAAGTATGCAAGAAAAAATGCAGCAACACCTGGATAAGAAGAAACAAGCTCAAGCTACTAACAAAAATACAACCAATATAAATGGCTCAACACAGCACATGAAAAGTCAATTAACGAAAAAGCCTAGTAATACTCGCCGTAAAATGGGTAGCTAATAGTACGAAACATTTAAAATGCAGAGACCCTATATTGGATCTCTGCATTTTTCCCTGCTAATATACTTTATCACCGTTAAAGATTGAATTTTTTACAACAACATAATCTACGTGATGGATTGCTTCGAGCTTGTTTCCACCGGCATATGATATGGCTGATTGCAGATCCTGTTCCATTTCAATCAACGTATCTTCTAAAGTGCCTTTATGTTCTACATATACTTTTTTACCTTCTACATTCTTTTTTTCACCTTTTTGAAATTCTGAGGCCGAACCGAAATATTCTTTAATAAGCTTTCCATCCTGTTCGATTGTTTCTCCGGGAGACTCCTCATGTCCAGCAAAAAGTGAGCCAATCATTACCATTGTTGCGCCAAACCTGATTGATTTAGCTACATCACCATGGGTGCGAATACCACCGTCAGCAATAATCGGTTTACTTGCTGCTTTTGCACACCAGCGTAATGCAGCTAACTGCCAACCACCAGTTCCAAATCCAGTTTTGATCTTCGTAATACATACTTTTCCTGGTCCAATACCGACTTTTGTCGCATCTGCCCCAGCATGCTCTAATTCTCTTACAGCTTCTGGCGTACCAACATTTCCTGCGATAACAAAGGTTTTAGGAAGATGCTGTTTTATATGTTGAATCATTTGGATTACTGCATTAGAATGCCCGTGAGCAATGTCAATTGTAATAAAGTCGGGCGAAATATTTTTTTCTGTGAGCTGTTGAATGAACTGATATTCCTCCTCTTTTACACCAACACTGATTGATGCAATTAACCCACGTGACTGCATATCTTTAATGAAATTTAGTCGTGCCTCTGGTTCAAATCGGTGCATAATATAAAAATAACCATTTTGTGCTAAATATAACGCGATCTTTTCATCTATGATTGTTTGCATATTTGCTGGTACTACAGGCAATTTAAATGTGTGTCCACCTAAAGTTACTGTAGTATCACATTCTGACCGGCTGTTAACCACGCATTTTGCGGGAATTAGTTGAATATCTTCGTAATCAAAAACGTTTTCCATGATTTACACTCCTAGAAACGAATATTTAAACTAAAAATATAATTAATGTTCGTACATTGAATAATTTACATTACTTTCTGTTATATGTCAAAGTTTTTAGTGTAGTTGGCATCTTTCGAACATCCACAAACTCTATCACTACCATCAATATATTATTTGTAGTAAACTGTAATTTAACTAAATTCCATATGGCTTGGGCATGTTATCCATATGGCAATAATTAAATATTGGTAAGCAAAGGAGAACGACCCCGTGAAAATAGGAATTGACAAAATAGGTTTCTATGCACCTCATATATATTTAGATATGAATCAGCTAGCAAAAAGTAGAGGCGTTGAACCGGAAAAATTCACCATTGGAATTGGTCAGGAAAAGATGGCAATTGCACCAATTACGCAAGATCCAGTTACATTAGCAGCCAATGCCGCACTGGAAATTTTGGACGAAAAAGACAGGAAAGATATTGATTTTGTCATATTTGGAACAGAATCTGGTATCGACAGCTCCAAATCTGCAGCAGTATACGTTCATGATTTGTTGGGATTAAACCCTAATTCCAGAGCCATTGAAATAAAACAAGCCTGTTATGGAGCAACAGCTGGTATACAAATGGCTAAAGGACATATAGCGTTGAATCCGGAAAGTAAAGTTCTGGTCTTAGGTTCTGACATAGCTAGATACGGCTTGAATACTCCCGGAGAAGCAACACAAGGAGCTGGAGCGGTTGCATTAGTTATTAGTGCAAATCCAAGAATAATGGAATTGGAAGAGAAAAGCGTTTATTTCACAAATGACATTATGGATTTTTGGCGTCCAGTATACTCGGACAAGGCTTTTGTCGATGGTAAATTATCTAATGAACAATACATGGCATTTTTCACTGAAGTCTGGAAGCAATATAAAGAGAAGACAGGGTTAGGGCTGAAAGATTTTGAGGCAATTTGCTTTCACTTGCCTTATACAAAAATTGGACTTAAAGCATTACGAACAGTTTTGGAAGAGGGTACAGAGGATGTCAAAGATCGGTTAGTTGAAAACTATACCGCCAGTACCGATTATAATAGAATTGTTGGTAATATTTATACCGGTTCATTGTATCTTAGTCTGCTTTCCCTGCTTGAACAAAAGGAAGACTTAGCGGAAGGTTCAAGAATTGGAATGTTCAGCTATGGTTCAGGAGCAGTCGGGGAGTTCTTTACTGGTATTCTTCAACCCGACTATAAAGATAACCTACGCGTCGAAAATCATAACACGTTATTTTCATCACGAACAGAAGTAACGGTTTCCGAATACGAAGATATTTTTCAGGAAACATTGCCAACTGACGGCTCAACAGTGAAGTTGAATATCGATGAAGACCCAGCATCCATTTGTTTAGCTGGAATGTCAGATAACAAGCGTAACTATGTAAATAAAATGAAATAGTGGAACGTAGCGATTTACTGCTACTACTACTACTAATAGCAAACCCTGGGAGGATTTATTTCTTTTCAGGGTTTTACTATGGGAATTTATTCTATACTATACTCTGTCAAAATTCTTTTAAATTCTACCATTATTTACATATATGTTCATTTGCCTTATACTTTTAATAATTGCACTTATATATTTAAAGAGAATACTAGTACCAGAGAGGAATTCAAAATGCAGAAAGAACTAAGAAACTCTACATTATTAAATGAAGAACAGCGAACTGTTAAATGGTTTCTGTGGTTATTTTATATTATTTACTTTGGATACGATATCTTTTATCATTATTTTTTACCTGATACTCCATGGGGAAATATATCTAATCTACCAAATCACGGACTTGATTACTGGATGTATATTATAATGCTGGGTCTGTTACCAGTATCCTACTATTTAATGAAAAATCAAAATCCTTGGCTGATCAAATATATTTATTTTATAACTTTTACATCTACAAACATTCTTAATGATATTTGGGTATATTGGGGTAGTGAAGCCACTTATAGTAACGGAAATGTAATAGAAATAGTCATTGTATTATTTTCTCCTATATTTGTTAATAAAAAGTTCTTTTACTTAGTTTCTGTCGGGACAAGTTTAAAGTTTATTATTGTAGGGTTGGTTCTTCTGGATCCTGTTGTGTTGTTCCCATTACTAATTGTACTGGTTTTGTCAATAATTGGCTTCATTTTACTTCATAAATTTTTGAGTTATGTAACAGCAGTAGAGACCTCCTATGATAGACAACTTGAAGGTATTGTTAAAGGAATTATAGCTACATTAGAACTAAAAGACCCCTATACGCGTGGTCATAGCGAACGAGTAGCAGAATACGCAATGATACTTGCGAAAGAGACAGGGGAAATTAAGAAAAGTGAACTTAAATCCTTTTATTATGCTTGCCTATTGCATGATATAGGAAAAGTAAATATTCCCGATTCTATCCTGACAAATCCAGGAAGCCTTACAAAGGAAGAATTTGAAGTGATAAAGACTCATCCGGTTGTAGGAGCTAGAGCAGTTCAAGAAGTAGATGGAATAGCCGAAAATATTGATGTTATTTATAGTCACCATGAACGTTGGGATGGCAAGGGGTACCCTGATGGGTTAAAGGGAAAGGAAACTTCTCTTCTTCCTAGAGTTGCTGCTATTGCGGATGCTTTTGATGCGATGACTTCATCCAGGTCTTACCGTAAGGCTTTACCTTTAGACGAAGCTTATCGACAGATTTTGGATGGAAAAAGCACACAGTTTGATCCACAACTGGTAGACATTTTTAAGAAATCATACCCTTCCTTGGCCACTTATCATAAAAGCTATCATGATCGGGTTAATGGCTTGGAGGAAGATGCTAAAACCAAATAAAGGGGGTGAATGAAACTATGAAAATCCGTAAGCTTAGCAAAATTAAAGTAACGTGCTGGTGGTGCTTCTGGGTAGGGCGCTAGTATAATATAAAAGTTCTCAAGGATGCTAGTATTCTAGCATCCTATTTTTCCATTTTTAGAGTGGTGGTGTAAAAAATGAAATTATCTCTCCAATCAAATCTAACCTTATATCCCTTGACGATTCGGCCAGATAAAAAGCATTTTATTGTTGAAGAAAGTCTTACTGGTGAATTTTACGAGATGCCAAAAATCTGTATAGATGCGATTGATTTTATCAATAAAGGTGAAACATTAGGTGAAATAGAACTAAAACTACAGCCAAAGTATCCTGAGGAAGAAGTGGATCTCCTAGCATTTGGTCAACAATTATTAGAGCTTGGTTTGACAAAAGAGATCGATGGAGTGGCAGTTCAGATTACGAAACAAAACCAGTCTCCGGAAGGGTTTATTTGGTTATCGCCTAGAGTAGGAAGATTCGTGTTCAACAAGATAACTACTAAGCTTTTTGCAACTATTATTTGTATAAATATTCTCCTTTTAATTATGAATCCACAGTTATTACCTAACTATCAGGATTTGTTTCTGTTTGATGCGATGATGTTTAATGTTTTAACTTATATGGGTGTTTCTCTACTTTTAATACTAATTCATGAGTTCGGCCATATTTTAGCAGTACGTTCACATAATTTGCCGGCTAAACTGGAAGTAGGACACCGATTATTTTTAGTCGTATTTGAAACGGACCTATCCCCCGCATGGAAGCTCTCACCCAGGCAACGCAATAGTTTATATCTTGGCGGTATATGTCTTGACCAACTGGTAATTTTTATTACATTTGCTATAAGTCTTATTTTTCTAGAAGGTAATTCGTTTATCACTGGTATTCTTGCACTTATAATATTGGATATATTCATAAAAACGATTTATCAATGCTGTTTTTATATGAAGACAGATTTATATTACCTGTTTGAAAATTTAACTGGTTGTTACAATTTGATGGAAAACAGTAAGCAATACTTAAGTAAATGGTTTCCGTTCATAAAAAAAGACTCCACAACTCAAACATTTGAGGATGAAGAGAAGTTTGTTCGCTTGTATGGGATTTTCTATATCTGTGGCGTTTTATTAACTTTTGGCTTGCTACTATTCTATTTCATTCCACAAGCCCTTTACGCATATTCAGAAACATTACCTGAATTAATGAACCCTATTGGAAATCCATACTTCTGGGATGCACTTATTTTTCTAGGACAAACCATGGTTATGATTGGATTGCTAATCTACTCCTGGAATAAATCAAAAAGATCCCGAACATACTAAGAATATGTTCGGGAGGTGTATTTGTGGACAATAGGGATTTCGAGAAGATATATAATGATTACAAGAGCCAAAGTGACACAGAAGAATTAACGGAAATTAAATCTGGTCAGGAACAAATAGCTGCAGTTCGAAAAAATGATGATGGTGATATCATTGCTTTCAAAACAACAAGTGGAAGAGAACTGGACTATCTGTCAGCTTTGGATGAGGCAAAGGCAGGAAAGATAGCCGGTGTTGATGTATTCCATAAGTATGGCAGGGATATAATCCGCAGTGAGCCAGACGGGATAAAAGAAAATAACTTAGACAATCTGGATAGTTTTTAACTATTACTGATGAAAACTAACAAAGACCAGTACCTGGTGAGGTTCTGGTCTTATTTCACATCTACTGTCAACCTATTTTCCTTTCAGTTCACTTATTCGAACAATTCTCTCCAGCTTATCTAATTCGAAAAAAAGTTCAATAATACTGTTTGCAATAGGAAATACAAAATTCCATTTATAAAGCTCTGCTCCCTGTAATTCATCAATTAGATTATTGATTGTTACCTGCATAGCTGCTTTTGTTTCTTTCTGCAGATCCGTGTTAAGAATGATCTTGTTTTCGTATAAAAGGAAAATATTTTCGCTGTAACTGTTCATTTCTTTCACTAGCTTTTTTATCAAAAAAGATTTATTTCCTGGAATGGAATCAATTTCCTTAATGTTTTTTTCTAACTGTTGAATCAACGTTTGTTTTTTGGTAAGTACTCGAATCATATGTTTGTAAACAATAATATTCCTGTAAAAAGCTCGACGATTTTTTATGAAGATACGGCTACGTTCATCAGAGATGATTTCATAATAATCCTTCGCTTCGTTTATTAACTTCTCTATTTCCCTGTCTTCTTTTTTCATCTGTGGAATACGCATTGT
>NZ_JBMERP010000091.1:0-12651 GCF_049310925.1 Virgibacillus sp. DJP39
CTTATAGGAATAGCCTTTGGAATAATTTTGTTTCTAGGGTTAGGTTTAGTAGTGGCACTTTTATTCGTTCGCTGGAGCTTTTATCTTGGTGTGGTAGCATTTGGAGACGATGCACCTGGACTATCGAGAAGTTGGGACCTTACAAGGAAACAAACGTGGAAATTATTGGGTCTTTACGTAATCTTTACTATTATTATTGTTATTGTTAGTAGTGCAGTAGAAGTGCCAGCAATATTCCTGCTGGGAAATAGCGTGTCATACGGTATCATTATTAACTTAGTTTCATTGTTAACAACTGTAATTTTCTCTGTTGGTTATGCCATTATGTATTTCGATCTAAAAATGAGGGCCGATGCAGAGGACATAAAAGAATTGATCGAGGATTACACGACGAAACCAGAGTAAATCTTGAATTTCGTAATTTGATTTTGTAATTAAGAAGGAAAAAATTTCTTCTAAGGATAGCTAGGTGATAAGTTGATGTATGATGAAAATCGGGCAAAAGAAGAGCTTAAGGATATTTTGAATCAAAAGGAATACCAGGTTTATTATGAAGACAATAGGAACTTTATTGAAGTTTGGTGGGACAATCTAAAAAATTGGCTGGGAGATTTGCTGGGAAAATTCTTTTCATCATTTAATCCATCAAATAATGCAGCTGAAGGAATTTTAGTTTTGACTATTCTCGTGTTTGTTTTACTAGCATTATTTTTTCTGGTTAGATACAATTTACGTCGCCAAAAGGATATGCGAGACAATAAACCAATTCAATCAACCAATGAATTGAATTGGTCCTATCACAACCATTTGATCGAAGCTCAAAAGCAAGAGGGACTAACTCAATATTCCATCGCTGCTCGTCATTTATTTTTAGCTTTGCTGCTTTATTTTCATGAGAAGGAGTGGCTCGAGGCCAGGATATGGAAAACAAACTGGGAATATTACGATGAGCTTTATAAGGTGAATAAAAATCGGGCAGAGCAGTTTTATAGCCTAGCCGTGGTATTTGATGAAGCAGCTTATGGTAAACGTACAATCAAGCAAGTTGAGTATATCCAATACAAAAACAAGATAATGAACTGGTTGGAGGAGAAAGATAATCATGCGCCCTTGCAGGGGTAAACAGAAAGGTGGAGGGAGAGAGAATTGCAAAAATCAATTTCGAATAGAAAAACCTGGCTTTGGCTAATAAGCATTCTTCTGGTATTTATAGTTGTTAGTTACTTGGTCACTTCACCTGAGCCTGAGGATTATCCGAATTATGTCACAGAATCTCCCGCTCCTACTGGTGTGAAGGGTCTCTATACCTATTTAGATTCTACTGACAGATGGTCTGCTCGCCCGCAGTTACTGTTAAAAGAACAGGTTGGAAGTCAATTACTGATTATGGTACAGCCATTATTTATCCCTAGCTCAAGACAGATGGAAGCGTATAGGGAATTTATGAAATCGGGAAATACCATACTATTACTGCAATCAAATCCAGACGGGATGTTTGATTTACAAACGACGTACATAGAAGAGGAACCTCCTGCATCTGTTTATAATCAGGCTGGAAAGAAGTTTCGTGCTAACATGAGTTCACCAATAAGACTGCAAACAAGTGAACAGGATGTGGTTTTGCTTCATGACGAGTTAGGTACCATTGCTTTTAAACGTGATTATGGGAGAGGGCAGTTAATTGTTGCGAATACACCTGAATGGGTGACCAATGAAAATCTGCTTAAGAAAGATCATTTGCCCCTTGTCCTTTCACTGATTAGTAAAGGAAGACAACAGGGCTCTAACATCTTATTTGATGCATACATTCATGGCGAGGAAAATTCCTCAACAATCTTAACCTTATATCCTAAATGGCTGCTGGTCATGGCTATACAATTAGTTATTCTTACTATTATTTTTCTATGGTATCAGGGAAAGCGCTTTGGTCCTATTTTGGTCGCAAGAGAAGAAACAGTTCGATTTAGTGATGAACGGATACAAGCATTAGCAGCCTGGTACCATAGAAGTCGAAGCTATCATGATTCAATTGTTATTCAGTCAGATTATCTTAAGCTTCTTATGCAGGAACGCTTTGGGATTCCATACTATAAACAATGGGTGGACATAACTGAACAATTGGAGAAGAAACTGCCTCATTTGCCAAATACGGAAATAAAAAGTTTTCTAAATGGATTAACCGAACTTTTGATAAAAGAAAAAATAAGTAAACACACGTACGTAATATGGTCAGCAAAACTAGATAGAATGAGGAAAGAGGTGGATAGGGATGAGGAACGAATTAACATCCTTACTAAATAAGTATGAAGAACGTATTATTGGTCAAAACAAAAATCTGAAACTCTTGTTATCTGCAATTTTGGCTGGCGGCCATGTGTTAATTGAAGGGGTCCCAGGTACAGGGAAAACGCAGATGGTACGGACACTGTCAAATTTGTTGGGTGGTTCATTTAATCGGATTCAATTTACACCCGATTTGCTTCCGAGCGATATCACTGGGAGTACCATTTTTAATATGAAAGAAAGTTCATTTCAAATGTTAAAAGGACCTATTTTTACCAATATTCTTTTAGCAGATGAAATTAACCGTACACCTGCAAAGACTCAGGCCGCTTTACTAGAAGCAATGGAAGAGAACCAGGTAACGATTCAAGGTGAAACATATCCCTTAGCTGACGTCTTCTTTGTAGTAGCAACTCAAAATCCGATTGAGTTTGAAGGTACATACCCATTGCCTGAAGCACAGCAAGATCGGTTTTTATTTAAACTTCAGATTGATTTCCCGACATTTGGGGAAGAAACAACTGTTTTGAAACAGGTGTTGGACTCAGAATATGATATGGAAAGCGAAGAGAAAGTTATTGATATGGATATGTTTCTGACAATTAGAAATGAAATAGAACAGGTTATCCTGAGCGATGAGATTATGGATTACATCATGAAAATAGTCAGAAAGACAAGGGACTCAGAAGCGATACGTTTTGGTGCCAGCACTAGAGCAGCAATTTCGATTGGTAAATCAGCACGTGCCTGGGCATATATTTCTGGTAGAGACTATGTAACACCTGATGATATTAAAATGGTAGCACGACCGGGGTTAAGACATCGTATTCAACTATCCCCACATGTAGAATTGGAGGGAGCGACCATTGATCAAATTATTCAAGAGCTTGTGGGGTCGGTTCCTGTTCCGAGGTAAAGGAATTCTACCTACTAAGCGTTTATTGATTTTATTTCTAGTGCTATCAAGTTTACTAACATTACTTACACTCTGGGGGATTTCATGGCTTTACGTAATCTTTGCTAATATCTTTTTCTTTATTATTAGTTTACTGGATTTAACTCAATCCCCAAGAAAAAAACAACTCTCTTTTAGTCGTACTATCCCTCACGAGTTGGAGAGGGGGATATCCTATACAGTAACTATTGACGTGAAAAATAATTCCACACATTCCTATCAGATTAGTTTTGTTGATGATATCCCACAGTCTTTCCACAAGAATTTTCCTGTTCGTGGAAGCATTGAAAAACAAGGCACATCGATGGTTACTTATCATACACAGGCTTCTGTACGGGGGATGTATGAATTAGAGAAACTTTATGTGCGCTACTGCAGCTCAATCGGTTTGTGGGAAAAACAGATGACTGTTGCGCTGAAGGATGCTGTTAAGGTTATTCCCGATTTAACAGACACGAAGCATTATTTAGAGAATGCGCAGCAATTTTTGACTGCTGAAGGGGAAAAAATACGTAAAAGAAGAAGCGGCTCAGGAGAATTTTCAAAGATTAGGAATTATGTTGTTGGTGACGATCCCCGAAAAATAAACTGGCGTCAAACTGCTAAATTACAAGAGGTCATGACAAATGAATACGAACCAGAACACGGGAAATATATTACAATTTTAATTGATTGTGGAAGAATGATGGGGGCAGAACTGACTACAGGAAATCGTTTGGAGCGAGTGTTAGAAGCTGCAATTACGGTTGCTGCAGCAGCGTTAAAAAAAGGGGATTATGTATCAGTAATTGCTTTTTCAAAGAACGTGAAGGTTTTCGTGCCTGCTGCTAAAGGAAGCAATCATCTGCAAAAAATTCTTCAATCCATCTATGATGTAGAAGTGGATCCAAGCGAGCCTGATTACGCATCTGTTTTTAGTTATTTACAAACGGTCCAGAAAAAAAGAAGTCTTCTATTATTGTTTAGTGATGTAGGCACGCTCCTCCTCGAAGAAAGCGCGCTTTTACATATCAAAAGATTAAGACAAAAGCATCTATTTTTAACAATAGGTATTGAAGATGCTATCCTACTTCATACTGCAAAAGCAGAACCAGCTAATAGACAAAAAGCAATGGTGAAAAGTATGGCACAGCAGCAAATCGTCTCAAGGAAAAAGGAGAAAGTCAAATGGGAAAAGCAAGGGTTGCAAATGGTTGAAATTGAGGAGGAACGACTGGCAATTGCAGCCGTTTCCTATTACATTGATATTATGAATCGAGGCTTATTGTAGTCTTGTAACCTATGCTTTTCTTTGTAATTGTCGACCAACTATTAGATAGAGAATCAAACCAATAACTGTAATAAAAGCAACTAGATATTTTGTTTCTAAGCTAAGGGATGTTGGGGTTATGAAGCCCTCAATAACACCTGCAATGACAAACAATGGAATGGTTCCAAGTAATAATTGTACAGAACGTTTCGCTTGCACTTTTAACTGGTATCCTCTTGAAAATGGACCAGGAACAAATAATTTATAACCCATGAGCAATCCTGCGCCACCAGCAATAAATATGGCTGTTAACTCGATCATGCCGTGTGGAACGATATAGGCCCAAAATTCATACGATTTTCCTGATTGCCAAAATAGTGCTGCAAGTGCTCCAACTAAAATTCCGTTATAGATTAATAGATAAACGGTCAATAATCCAAATGTTATTCCACCAGCAAAAGCAAGGATAGCCACTTGAATATTATTTGTCATAATTGTTGCGGACATAAACGAGGAATCTATTGATTCTGAGTTTGCACCTAGTTGACTTGGATCAACCCCCTGCGCCATCTCTGTTGGAAGGACAGAATAAAGGTTGCTAGGATCGTTTATCACGGAAATATAGCTCGCTCCACCACCAGCCGCAAACAGAACCATTGCAATAACGACAAATTTCCATTGTTCTAAAAGCAATCCGATGAATTTGGTGCTGAAAAAGTGCCGAAGTTGTTTCATACTGGAATCCTGGTCCTTGTATAATAGGTTGTGAGATTTAGACACTATACCATTTAAATAGGAAGTCACATCTTCGTTTGTAAAATAGGTTTGGCTGAAGGGCAAATCCTGGGCTGCTTTTTGATACAGTCGATCAAATTTATTGATATCAGCAGCTGTCAGGTTTCTTTTACTTTTATGTAGTTTAGTTATCAATTGTTCCAGCTGATTCCAGTCACTGCGGTGCTGCTTAATAAATTGCTTAACGTTCATCTAGACACCTCATTTTCTTAGGAGCTACTAACATTTTAACAAATACTTATCTATTATAAATAAGTTGAAAAAAAATTGAAACAGTTAACGCAATAAATTAATTAAGAAAGAAAGAAGGTATTTACCATTAATCACGAACGAGTCGAAATTAAAACCCCTGAATTTGTTTCCCTTCAGTTTCAATTAGCAGGTTTGGGAAGCAGAGCAGCTGCATTGATTATAGATCAACTAATCTTAACGGTAACGAGCATCCTCGTTGTTTTAGGTGTGATAATTGCTGAATTCGGGCAATTGTCTATGTCATATATACCAGAATTATCATCTCTACCTATTGTCATAGCAATAATTCTTCTTTTTATAATTAACTGGGGTTACTTTATTCTTTTGGAGTACTATACGGGAGGCAGGACAATTGGTAAGAAAGTGCTCGGTTTGCGAGTTATTCAAGATAACGGTCATAGTCTGACATTACTTTCTAGTATTATTCGGAACCTTCTCCGCATTATTGATTCTTTACCTACAGCATATTTAGTCGGCATGATAATGGTTTTCTTTCACTCCCAGCATAAAAGAATAGGCGATCTTGTTGGTGGTACTGTTGTTGTACATGAAAGAAAGGAAAAGCGGAGAAATAAATTAACTCCAATCGAACAGGAAATTGAATCAAGAGGGCTCACAAAAAAAGATTTAACGATTGATGAATGGACATTGAAAACATTAGGAATTAAAGAATGGAAGCTGTTAAAAACATACAGTAACCGTTTATTACAGTTGAGAGATTCAGAAAGAAGAGAACTGACGAAAGAAATTGCAGCAATTCTTTTTGAAAAAGTTGGATTAGATTATGAAAACTATGAAAACAAGAATATTCGAGAACTAGAAAATACTCTTCTAATGCTTTACCTAATACTAAAAGAAGAATGGGATTTCGAATTATAAGTAGAAGTGGGTTCTTTGATTGTTCCATCGGGCACTGGTTGAATGTTAGGTTGGAGAAAAGGAGTAGTGTGGAAAGAGTGTGGGTTAGCGCTACTTTTTCAAAAGTTCTATGTCAGCTTCAACCTTGAACACTCTGTTATTAAGTGCGTTAAGTTTTGAATCTGGTAGATCCAGTTTAGAATCAATTTGTTTTAACATAACCATGATATCTTTTGGATGCTCATTTTCGATCCGTGACAAAGTTGATTCTATGCGGTCCAGTTTATTGCTGGTCTGAACTTTATGTGAAGTGAAATCTTCTTTAAGTGAAGAAAGGTTCTCTTTGTGGGAGATAAAATCTTTTTTTATTGAAGAGAAATCTTCTTTGTGAGAAGAGAAATCCTTTTTTAGTTCAACTAATGTATCCAAAATGAGGTCTAATTTATGGTTTGAATTGTTCATGTTAGTTCCTCCTTTCTAAAGTTATTTCTATTATTATACAGGTGGTTTATTTTTAAGTCTAGTATTTAATCAACACCTATTTTATAGAACATAAAACAAATTAGATACCAGTCCATAATGGCAAGGCCTATCTGGACTGTTGTATTAATAAAAAAATTCAAGCTTTCCGCCAAGTTCACCGATAATAATCTTTTGAATTTATTTTTTAAACTATTGTGATTCAGCTAATACATATTCTTACTAAAATTTAACAGAATAGAATAGTCTTCCCGCTAAAACCGAACAATAAAACAATTTATCTTTAAAATGTTCATGTTTTACTTGATTATCTATTATGAATTTGCTATATTATCAAGGTAACAATTTAAATAGTATTACTCGTATATGCTCGGTAATATGGTCTGAGCGTTTCTACCAAGTTCCCAATAAGAACTGGACTACGGGTTGAAGTAATTGGTTGTTCGGCTTTTAGCTGCCACCACCTTTTTATAATTTTGTATTAGCACCATTTTGCTTAATTATTTATACTTCGACTTCCGTAGGTCTAGAAGGTAGAAATTATTCTACTTTTTCTGGACCTTTTTCTATTGACCAAACTACGAGAATATCAAACAACAAGGAGGACAACAGAATGGAAAAAGAAAACAAGCAAAGAAAAGGACTGTTAAAAAATTACGTTTCATTAGCCTTTATTACTTTACTGTTAATGTCGGTAGTTATAGGGTGCAGTACTGCTGAATCATCTGAAACTGTACAAAAAGATTCTCAAAGACCAATTCTAGTACAAGGCCCAATGCCAATAGAAGCTGAAGAATTTGCAGAAAGGTTAGAAAATGTAAAAGAAGAGAAATCTGGAACGTTTGAATTCTATATAGGTACAGTAGACAATTATCCTGTTATAGTTGCTAAAACAGGAAAAGGAATGGAAAACACAGCAGCTGCTACAGCTGTAGCTATTGAAAGGTATAACCCTATAGCAATAATCAATCAAGGAACGTCAGGTGGCCATGATCCTAACTTACACGTTTTTGATATTGTTTTAGGCAAAAGATCTGTAAACATAGGTTCATTAAAAACAGCTGATAGGGATGAGAACGAAGGAATTAAACCAACCGAATGGAAACCTATGGACTTAATGGCATCTGAAGGAAGTGCAGGGGAAGATCCTAATGCTGAAAATATACGTTACTACAAGGGAGATATGGATTTACTCGCAGCTGCAAATGCTGTAAAAGAAAAGTATAAGAAAGGGAAGATTGTTGAGGGTACAATAGGTTCCGCAGATGTTTGGAATAATGAAGTTGATAGGATTAAATGGTTTCATAATAAGTACGGCACCTCTGTAGAAGAAATGGAAACTGCCTCAGCAGCACAAATTTCTAAAGCTTATGATGTACCTTTCCTTGGGATAAGAATACTGTCAAATAACAAAGTCAATGGTGGTGAATACAACCCAACCACAGCGTCAGCAAATCAAGAATATGTTTATGAAGTAGTGAAAAAATATGTATCTACCTTGCCTAGTAAATAATATATAGATACAACTAAAGCAACAGTCGCATTATATATATATATAATAACCACCCTGAATGCTCGCCAAAGCGCATAGGGTGGTTATTTTCATTTGTCGACAGCTATGATTTTACATGTATGGCGCCACAAATTCATTTTCATGTTCATTGTTTAAATTATAAGTTACCTGTCGATATAGTTAATATAAAACAAAATAATGGTGAGGAAGATTTAATGTTTTTAGATCTGTTCAAGAAAAATAAAAATAAACAAACAAATGGAAAGAAAGGTAAGGTCCACGCTACTAGAAAAGATCAACAGCATGTCGCTAACAGAAAAGGTGAAATTGGAGAATACAAGATTAACATTCAACTGGATCAGATGCCGAAAGAATACAAGTATTTATCAGATGTGATGGTGGAAAATAAGAAGTCCAGTACCGGCTACTCCCAAATAGATCACATTGTAATAACTCCTTATGGGATATTTGTTATTGAGACAAAGAACTACCAGGGGACTATTTATGGTGGAGAAAATAGAAAACAGTGGTCAGTTAATGGTAAGTTTCAAATGCTTAACCCTTTTATTCAAAATTATGGGCATATAGAGGCACTTAAGACTTTACTACATAAAAAGTTTCAAAACAGCTTTGTTTCCATGGTTTCATTTACAAAAAGGTGTACATTTAAAATTGACGTTGAACTGAGAAAAATCAATTCTAGTAAACTAATAGTGTACGATGTGGAACTGACAGAATTTATTAACAGAAAAATTTCAATTCTTAAGTTGATCCACAACGAGCCATTGTTTCTGGAAAATGATATATCAAATGTACACAGGGTGATTCATGATGCCAATATTATTAATCCAGAATTAAGAAAACAGCATAATAATGGAATACAAAAGAAAAAAGAGCAGCCTGGTAAAAAGTTACTACATAGATGCGTACACTGTAATAAGCCTGTGTCTGATAAGGTAGCATCATACTGTCAATCCAATAAAAGATTTGAAGGGAAAATATATTGTTATGAACACCAAAGTTTAGGAGTTACTAAGATGTAATTTTCAACTTGCAAAATCTTAAAGGAGAATTGGTATGTTTTATAGAAGAAAGTCTTATCTGATTAAAAAAGATTTTGTAGAAACATTCAACACTCATTTCAATAAAACAAATTTGCCGAACCAGATAAAATATGGTTCGCGTCTTGTAAGTCGTTGGATGAAGGAAAATGATAATGATACTGTAGAAATATTCGCTATATGGGAATATAAGAGTTATGAGGATTACAGGGAAATTGAATCTAAAATTCAAAGTGATAAGGTTCATCTTAAACGGATAAAAGACTGGTATGAACAAAACGGTGGTAGAGAGTATATCAGAAGCGAATACATACTAGAAATGAAAAATGATTTTTTAGAATCAACTGTTGAAACAGATTAACTTTCATAATTCTGCAGTTAAATTGAAGTTAAGCTTTGGAGGGCTAATATGAGTATTGAATCACTAGTATTAAACAAGAAAAGTTGGGATGATGTAGCACATCGTTTTTATGGAAGAAATCCTCTTCCGGAGTATGGACCACTGGCTCCCACTGAGGATGAGCTAAATTTATTCGGAGATGTTACTGACCTCAACGTATTAGATATTGGTTGTGGAAGTGGACACTCCTTACACTATATGAACGAGCGGGGGCAGGTGAACTGTACGGGATAGACTTGTCGAAAAAACAAATTAAGGCAGCAAATAAACTGTTAAGCAACTGCCGGCCCCAAGTGAAATTATCCGAATCTCCGATGGAAGAGAATCCCGGTCTGCCAGAAGACTATTTTGATATTGTTTACTCTATATTCGCACTTGGATGGTCAACTAATCTCGATAAGACATTGGGAAACGTAAATAAATATTTAAAGACAGGGGGCAAGTTTATTTTCAGTTGGGAACATCCATTACATAGTCGAGTGAATAGTAAAGATGGCGTTTTAACTTTTGATAAGTCCTACCACGAGGAAGGTCCATATGATCACGAAGCTTGGGACCATCCTGCTATTATGCAACAGCATAAACTCAGTACGTATATCAATTCACTGATCAGCAATGGATTTGCGATTGAAAGAATGCTTGAAGAGGTTCGCTTAACAGATGAAGATATTCATCGACACGCAAACAGATGGTATTCTTATGAGAAAGCAAAATCTGTACCTACTACTTTGATTATTAAAAGTCGAAAGATGTAACTGTATATTTGGGTCAGGAGAAAGAAAGGGTGTATATTATCGGAAGTTTCGAAATAGATGTAGTTCAGTATAGAGGAGATTCGTACATCATTGGACTTGAGCAGGGGAAAGAGATTGATAGTGAACTCCTCGACAAATTCTCCATTTTTGAAAATGCACGTTTTAATTTAGATGGAGCAATAGAAGTATTCAGACGTTTTGCTCCTCACTTACTGGATGAAATAGAAGGATTAGCCGATGGTTTACAAATTCCCTTTACTCAAGCCGCCTCGATGTTTAGTGGATATGATATTCCAAAAATAAAGGGGATGGGCTGTTCTTCTGTTGTTAATCAGGATTTTGCAGTCCGTAATTATGATTTTTCACCTGAACTCTATGATCAACGCTTCGTTCTTGTTCAATCTAAGGATTGTTTAGCCAGTGTTGGTCATAGCCTACATGTGTTAGGGAGACATGAAGGTGTTAATGAGATGGGGTTATTTATTGCACTTCACTTTGTTAATAATGATAAACCAAGGGTAGGGTTAACTGCTCCTACCGTTGTACGAATTGTGTTGGATATGTGTGAAAATACCAATGACGCTGTTAAATTGCTTACCGAGTTACCACATTCCTGGAGTTATAATTTTTCTGTTGGAGATAGAAGTGGAGAAACAGTTATTGTGGAGGCATCCCCTTTTAGTGTGAAGGTAAGAAAAAATACTGAAACATTAACCTGTACAAATCATTTTCAACATGATGAGATGATGAAACAAAATAGAATGGACCATACATATAGTTTTGAACGCAATACATCGCTTGAAAAAAAGAATGTTAATGAATTAGGTATGACAGAAGTTTTTGAGTGGTTCAGAACGCCAGATTCAGAAATGTTTTATAACGATTACCAAGAATTCTTCGGAACCCTTCATACTTTTGGTTATTCATTTAACGATAATCTAGTATACACTTCTATACCATATGGTGAAACAATCGTGGTTGATTGGGGAAGATGGCTGAATGGTTATGATATTACTGCTACTTTAATAAAGGGGCAATTGATACAGAAGAGTTTGTGAACAAGTGTTAACTATATCGTAAAGGAGAATGTTGATGAACACACCTTTTAAAAGTCAACTTGGAACAGTATTTATTCATGTTAAGGATTTAAAGAAATCGGTGGAATGGTACAGCAATATTTTAGGATTTTGTTTTGACCCTACAGAAATAGAATCACCTGTTTATAACATTCCAATTGATGGCACGACTGGTTTAACGTTAGATGAGCATAAGTTTGATAAGAGTTTTAAGTGTGAACCCAGTCCAAATCCAATATGTAATCTTTTAGTCGGTGACATTGATGAAGCTTATAATTTTATGAAAAGTAATGGTGTAGAAATTGTAAGAGAAATCGAAAGGATTCGAAAAGACTTTGCATGGTTTAACTTTGTTGACCTTGATGGAAATGTGCTAATGGCTTGTACTTGTTAACACTTTCCTGCTATGAATCAATGATTTAACATAAAATACATGTACAGTAATTATTGCAAATAATAGAAGGGGGTATGAATCATTAATGGAAATTAAGTCTGTCGTTTTATTCACTAACAAATTAATTCAAATGAAAGATTTTTATATTCATACATTAGGTTTTACGTTAATTAAATATGAAGAAAAAAGTTTTCGAATTGCTATTGGAACCAGCGAATTAGAGTTTACCTCTAAAGCTGTAAAAGGTAGTCCTTATTATCACTTTGCTTTTAATATTCCTGCAAATAAATTCAAAGAAGCAAAATTATGGGCAATAAAAAGAGTGAATTTAACAGTTGAAGATGGGGAGGATGAAGCTGACTTTGACCACTTGCCAGCTCATGCTTTTTATTTTTATGACCCTGCTGGCAATATAGTGGAGTTTATTTCAAGACATTCTACATCTGAAGAAAGAACAGACCCTTTTTCCGTTAAAAGCATTTTAAACATAAGTGAAATAAGTTTAACTGTAGAAGACGCTGTGACTGTGGGAAAACAATTAAATGAAATTGGTTTGAAAGAGCGTGACAACAATGCTATA
>NZ_JBMERP010000092.1:0-12007 GCF_049310925.1 Virgibacillus sp. DJP39
AACTTAAATAAAGATAGGAACCTCCACGAATTTTCGTGAAGGTTCCTATCTTTATAAAAATCATTTTCGATAAAACCCTGTGGCAAACTACAGAGATCATATTTACACTTGATTTTGAATCATAAGTTTTTCTTTAAAAATTATTTTTCTATCTTATTAAATCATTTTCCCAAAGAGAAATTACAACATCCATTTGTGAGTTTGGTTTCTTTATTTCCCCTTCTAATACTTTGTCCCACAATTGCTTTGCGTCATTTGAAAGAGATGGTTGTTTTTTAAGTAATTGGATAGCTTTAATTCCATAATCCTTATTTTTTGATCCTTTGCGTGTTGAATAATTCCCCGGTTTAACTTCTGATATAAATCCCTCTTCACATAAGCCTAAAAAGGTACTTTTGGGACAGGCTTTTCTTTGGCTAGAGGTCCCCTCCCCAAATATTTCTGTAGTTGCACTTTGCCATGCAACAATTGGGTTCTCTTCTCTATTGATTTTTATCAGATTAACGGCTTTTAGTGCAGCTTGTCCATATTTACCCATTTTAGGTTACCGCCTTCTACAATATTGCTCGCTTGTTTAAAAAATCAAGTCCCTTTCACCATGACAATACACTAAATTCTAAAAGTATGTTAGTTACCCCTAGGTGTCATCAACTTCATAATAATATTTCTTCTAATTCCTTCACGGTATTCCAGTAATCATCTATTCTTACCGCTTTCATTTCAATAGTCTTATCTGTATTAACTATCTCCCATACTGGATGTTCTTCTTCTTGCTCTTGTTTCGGATAAAGCAAAATGCATCGGCTAACATCTTTATAAGTTTTGACATATGCATACATTTGGTATAGATCACTTTGCACATACTTACTTCTACCGTTAACGGTTGCACTTTTCCACTTCGTATCGAGAATAAGTTCATCTTTAACAACAAAATCTGGCTTTAATAATATATTTCCACGTCCACTTTTTTTGTTTCTTAACAGTCTTTTTTCTGCATGCTGGCTGATCACTTCATCATTACTGTACACCTGTCGTAAAGCTACCTCAATGTATTTTTCAAACAACACATTCATAGGAAATAAAAAAGAGAATGATGATACTTGGTTACCTTTACTATATATGGATGCACGTTCAATAATTAGTTTAGCGAACAAAGTTGCATCACGGAATCGTTCATTTTGACGATTAAGCTTAATACTATTTTGATTTAGTGACCCAATGTCTACTAAATCAACGCTTTCCAAATAGGACAAGCAACGCTCCAGAGAAAGTTTTAATGAATGTTGATTAGCATATTTTTTTACAATAAATAAAGCTGCTTTAAATAACTGATTCAAGGAGTTATTTTCTGTGTGTTCATCATATGAGCAATACACTTTTGTCTTTTGAAATGTATTTACACGAATATGCTTAGTGAGCTCAAGTTTCCCCCGCATCATCTGTAAATTCTCTTCATGAGGTTGATAAGTTTTATACATCCCTCTTTTTAATTCATTAAGCAACCTTTCTAAAAATGCTGTAACAAATGCTGGAAGCAATTCTCCCTTTGATTCACCGTTCTGTACCTTATCAGAAAATGAAACAGGTAAGAATTCTGTGATGGAAAGCATTTTTAACAATGCTTTCCGATCATCCTCTTTTGTAATAGATATCTTCGGTACAATTTCATAACGTACTTCTGAACATTGAATTACACCAACATAATTTATAAAGCGTAGCTGTCTATACCTTATATCCAACACCTGACCATTAGGATATTTTGCATCCATATATCGAATAAGTTCATCGTATTGTTCTTCCGTGACATCATTACCTGTTATCCAGTCATACGATTCACGAACGACAATTGTTTTATTCATAAACCGCAACTAACTCCTGTATTGATAGCTTTCGTTTAACTCTATAAAGTGCTGGAATGTGATAGGAAGGTCTTTGGCTAAACAATTCATTAATTTTGACTTCCTCTTTATAAACTATATAGGAATCCTCTCTTGATTTACCTATTCCACCTAAAACAAGCCCGATTTTCTCCCAATCATCATAAAAGTATTCTTGTAGAAGTGGTATGATCTTCGTCTGTACAATAGAAATTACTTCCTCATCTGAGGTTGCATTAATAAAATAGGCATGTCCTATCATATGATCCCGATCATAAAGTACTTCAATACGCCTATTCATTATAGAGAGCATTGATCGAACATCAATATTTTCACCTATTGACTCAAGAAGTTCATGATCTGGGGCCATTTCTTTAAATACAAAGCGTCGACGTAGCGCAGAATCCAATAAAGCAATCGAGCGGTCTGCTGTGTTCATAGTCCCAACAAGATACAAATTGGGTGGCAATGTAAACTTCTCTTTTGAATACGGTAATTCTACGATTAATTCGTTACTCTCTGTAAGTCGTTTATCCTCTTCTAAAAGAGTAAGCAACTCTCCAAAGATTTTTGAGATATTGGCACGGTTCATTTCATCAATGATTATGACATGCTTCTTAGCTCTCGAAAAATCAAATGCCTTCTTTTTTTCCAGAGCCTTTAACACAACTGCCTTTTTCTCGTTCCCTTCCACTTCAATTTTTTCACCGTCAGATTCTTCTTCCAACTCATTCATAATCCAATTAAGTACAGACCAGTATCTGGATTGATTTGAACCGCCGATTGCTTCACGAATAAACATTATGCTGTTTCGCCAATCGGTTTTATGTAACTGAATATATCGATAGATTCTTATTAAACGATCTTTTGACACGATGGAGTTCGTCTTTGTATCATCACTTGTAACTACTAAATTTCCATTTGTGGATATGTGCGAAATATAAACGGTTGTTCCCGTCTTGGATTGAAATTGAATACTTTGCTTTAATCCATTTTTCACTAAATCTTCATATAACTGTTCAAACCGTATTTCTTTTGAGTAATCATTGTTGCTTAAACCTTGAATTCCATCATACATTGCTTCAATTGCAGCCCTCTTCAGTATCCCGTCAGCTGGAAGAAAGTTACCTTCTCCATCTGATTTCAAACCTTCTATAAAATCTTCGTAGGCATAAGATTGATGAAACGTTATGAGATTAATTCTTCTCTCTGCTGTTAAACGAGAAAATTCTTGTTTCAGCGCTTCACGTCCATCCACTTGAAGTTCATCATATGTCTTTTTATCGATTAACTCAAGAGCTAAATCAACAACATGATAGGACTTTCCAGTTCCAGGTGGACCGTAAAATACGTGGTTTTTTGGAGAATTGTCAATTTCCTGTTCTATTATTTCAACTTTGTCTTTCCCTCGTTTCATAAATACAGTACTAATTGTATTATTATCTCTTACTTGATTAATAGTACTGCGATATCCTCCATAAGCAAGATCTCTTTCATCCTTATCAATCCATTCAACAGGTAAGTTATGCCCATAAACATCAGAGTATTCGTATCCTTCATATGCATCTTTCAAAAGTCTTCCCACTGCACTTACTCGTAGTACGGACCGAATTCTACCTGCACTTTTTCTTGTGAACGTTGATTTTAAAGCAACAAGGTCCCCTTCTTTCATTGAAAAAAAGTGTTTCAATGCTTTTTGTCCAGCTGTTGTTTCTTCTTTTGCTTCAATGAATTCCTCAAGGTCATCATCTTTTATATGTTCATGAAGATCTTGACGTAGGAACCCCACCCCGATACAACTATTTTGCAAGAATTCGTTTACCATAGATCCTTCATCTTCATATGTGTGTCCCACTAACCAATACCCTTTATCCTTATCGATTTCATTATTTCTTTCAGAAAATGTGTCCCAAATAAATACTCCTATTTTTTCATTAGACCAATCAGAAAACACACTATCCCCTTTTAGCAGATTTATTACTTCATGGTTTAAAGCAATTGAATTTTGGGGTGTTAGTATTTCCTCTCTCACATTTAATTCCTTACCTAGTTCAATTAAAATTGGTGGTGAATAAATGTTAAAGAACTTTTCAGGGACATAAATGTTTACTATTTTTAATAGAACCATATTAAATAATGGTAAGTTTAGGCTGTTAAAATCTGAAATACGTCCTTCTTCAGCAAGTTCAATTGCTTTAATTATTCCTGTCTTTAAAGCTTTAAATTCTTCTTGCAACTGATCACCTTGTAACACAATTTTTTGTTTGCCATATCCTTTACAATACTCACCCGATTGAGCACGATAAATGCCAAACTTCGATGAATTTCCTCCGCCAATTCCGGCTAATATATGCTTTCTTTCAAGCCAGTATATAAAGCTATCCTTCGTTTTTGTATCCGCGTAATCATCAATAGTCATATCCTTTAAGGATTCAAACGGAAACCGCTTAATAAATTTCTTACGTCCCGTTTCTTTTTCTTCCAACATTTGATAATCCACTTTATATTCGAGTGCTTTTTCCTTTAAAGTATCAATCTTCATTTGTAATAACCCCATTTCCAGCATATTTCTCACAGATCATTTCAATCAATATTAATTTAAAATCATACTCCTTCATCTCGACTTTTTTCAACATAACTACCTAACCGCCACTGATTCCATGAATTATTAAGCCTACCCGGTTTAACACATAAGTCACTAATTATTGTCTCCTCGTTAACATGTGACAGTGGAAGATCTACCCCTTTTTCATAAATGAAGTTTGCAATCCATCTTCGTGCAGGCTGAATTCCATTTATCTTTTCGACCAAACGTTTTTTAGTCCCATTCGAAAAAACGATATCAACAGTATAGCTCTTTGTTTCCTTACTTCCAGTTATAATGAAATATAATTCACCTTCCCGACTACGCCCACCAATTATCGCTTTTGGCATTCCTGACGAGGGTCTCTTAGATTTAAACAAATAACTTATAGATATGAACTCATCAATTAAAAACTTTTGTACCTCAGTAGCTTCACCTCTTATTTCTTCTAAAGTATCAATTACATTTTCCCAGCGAAACTTATGAGTTCCTTTGTAATTTACAAGTTTCCTTTTGTGTGCAGAAAGTTGTGCTTCATCAAGTGACCCTCTAATTTTAAATTCAAATAATAATGTAAAGTTATTTCCGTAAATCCAAGCATCTGGAATCGAATCCATATTGTTTTCTAGCTCATTCTGAACTGCACTCTCGTATGGTGCAATCCCTATTATGTATTCGTGCGGTTTAGATGATTGTGTTGAGGTCCTAGAGAAAAGTTCTATACTGATACTTCTATAATCAAACTCTTTTGATTGTGTTTCAATAAGTCTATTTATAAAGGCAGGAACTAGGGAGTACGAATTAGATAATAATATATTCATCAAGATATTGGTAAAGTGATCCTCTTCCATTTTTCTATAAGTAAACAAGTTCACGATTAATCACCTCACATAGAGTTTATAAATTTCCTACTCTTTTATGATCATTTACTTTGTACAATTAGTTCCCCCTATTAGTAGCACATTGAACTGATTCAGTTAATTTAACCAAAAAGCGCTTACGTTTTCTTAATAAGCCTGTATCCCAAACTTCAACAACTTCTTAGGCAATATATCATCCAGATTTTGAATATCTGCATCCTGCAACTCTATCAGGTTAAATCCGTATTTCTCGTAAATTCGTAATTTTTCTTGCTTCCTCTTTGCGTATTTCGGATCATTTTCTAATCCCCAGTACTCTATGTATACTTTGCCAACCGGTAAGTAAAAGTCTGTATAGACATCTTCTTCAATTGGTAGCTTCCTTTCATATGCATGGACAATCTCAGACATGTACAACCAGTTATCTATAAGCATTTCTGCTCTTGATCGTACATAATGTCCATCAGCTGATCTGTGTTTCGCCTCATATTTATCCCTAAATCCAAGCGAATTCGTCTCAGTGGTAGTTGGAGTTTCTTGAACTAGTGGTGCATTTCCCTGCAGTTCATTGATTGTTTCTACTAATCTCTTATTTGTTAAGATGCTTTCAGGCCAGTTCACATATGGTACACCGGTTCTATCATATTCAAGTTGTTTTCCACCAATGCTCAAACCAAGCTTGGTTACTGTCCATCCCTTAACAGATTTTTGCACTAACCCTAGCTCAGATAGAATTGGATTCATTTTAAGTTTGGATACACCAAAATGGCTACTTAATGCAGTAGCGTTTAACAGTTTTTCATTACTTGATTTAAATAGATCATTTGTTTTTATGTTTTCATCCCAGGCTATGTATTCTCCAACTTTTGGATGTTTCTTTATAATGCCGCCATTTTTTTTACCTTTATCAGTCAATACCCAGTTATCACTAATTCTTTCAATTAATCCACTATTTAGGAAAACCTGAAATACTTCCTTAACATTCATCTTTAATTCCTTTGACAGCGCTGTTGTAGAAATGTATTTGTTTTTATTCTTTGTAAACATTGTGACCACCCTTTTTGAAAATGCTATTCTGTCTTACGAATCGTTTCTAGAACATCAATTGCCGTAAAATTCAATTTCATATGTTTTTTCTTAATTTTATCACATTTCGTTGAATAGTAGAGATGAATAATAGAAAAATTGACGTTTTTTAGAGATGAAAAAAGTATTCATTAATCCATTTATTAATGGAAAAACGAATACTTTTTCTACAGTTATTTCTACCTCAATCAAGAGTTTAATTATAAGCAGGCAACAACATGATCCCCACACCCCAACCGAAATAACTGGCATCAGATGACTAATTACTACTAAAAACCTTCCAGCAGTTCAATTGATTTAGATTCTTTCGCCAGAAGAATAATCATTTTATCCATTTTGACATGATATGCATACAAGAATACCAAGATTATAAAGCCCAGGACCCACACGTTCCAATGCAAAATGAAATTTAGCAATATGGGAACAAGTAAAAGGACGCCGCAAATCAATAGTAGGCGGAGCAATTTCTCTATCACAACAAAATAAAATTGCCTGTCACCCGAAACTATTTAGAATAGTTCCGGGTGATAGGCACGGGTTTTAAAGGCATTAAAAGCTACTATATTTATTTATAAAAACTTTTAATACTTTTGTATCAACATCTATACAGCTTTTCAAACTAATATCTAGTTTGTATTTTAATTTCTTTATAGCCTCTTCCACAACCTGTCCAATACGAAGAAATTTGTGCCACGTGCCTGATTGTTGAATAACATTTTTGCATTGTATGATTGTACTGTGCAATTAAAACACAGAAAATAGCTTTCTTTCTTTTGTATTAATAATCATTATCAATACCACTTAGAGCTTCTCGAGCAATCGACATGTTAATATCGAATTCTGTAACCACTTGAGGCTCCCCTTTTATTTCATGATCAACTTTCACACTAACTCCAGTCTTTTCGCTTATTTCCTTAGCTAGTTCTTTTGCTCTACTAATTAGTTGAACCTCCATGTCCTTAACCTTGTTCAAAAGTAACTTTTTCACCTTTTTAGCTTCCTCACTGTTCTTTATATGTTTTAAGTCACATAGAGACGATAACTACTAACGTAACCGTCTATTTATTATCCTTATTAATAGCGTCAAACATTTTAGCTGGGGGTAATTTTCCTAATTCAACATTCCTTGCTAGTTTAGACCTCGCGCGTCCACGAACAAACACATCCGCATCATGGTCGTTAAAGCCCTTTTCCAAAATTAAATATTGATACAATTTTTTACAAGGAGAAATAAGAAACTTCTCATTTTGGAAGGCATTCATTGCTCGCTCGCGGTCGATATCACATATCTTCATCAAAACGCGCAGAATTTCATCATCCTTTACCTTTGCTTCATACAGCGCGGCAGTCACAAGCTTTATCTCATCATTCCTAATTTGACGTTCTTCTAAAGGTCCTAAATACATGTTCATTCCCTCCTACAAATATCATCAATGTAATCAAGGTTAAAAAACAATATACTCATAAATACTTCTTTAGATTACAGTGATACAAAATTATTAACTATAGAACTTTTATCTCGATGAAGATTCTTTATTGTATGCGTATAACAAAAACAATATAACCCCTATCCCCCCAAGCGAAATAACTGGCAGCAGATGACTAATTACTACTAAAATAACAAAACCAAAACTCAAACCTTCTCTTAGATGAATTGATTCAGATTCTTTGGCCAGTAGAATAATTGTTTTGTCCATTTTGACATGATATGTATACAAGAATACCAAGATTATAAAGCCTAACTGAAAAGGGGCCCACGCGTTCCAATGCAAAATGAAATAAAGCAATATGGGAACAAGTAAAAGAACGCCGCCTATTGCCATCCAATTGAAATATGTCCGCTTATAACTCCGCAGATTCCACGGCAGCACTTCAACTATGTCCGAGTGAAAGCGATTATAAAACAGATTGGCACACAGAGCTGCATAAACATGAATGGCATCTGCCATACCGAGGTAGTAAATCCAGTCCTCTAAAAATTGAAACACTACTAACATCAACATTAAAGCACCAATTACCTGTACAATCACGCCCATGTTTTTGCCAAAATAAAGCTGCCAAAGTCTAGTGTAGATAGAATTGGTATTAGAAAAAGAACGCCTTCGTCTTGCAGAGTTTTGCAAAATGCTATAGGTTTTTTTCTTTTTTAATTTTGTATTAGATGCTACGGAGACCACCATCATATTCCAAATATGATAATCATTGATTTCAGTTACCTTCTCCCAATTAACTCCCTTGAATATACGTGGCAAGATAACAATATGTGCAAGGATAATTAACACAAGTTGCACCAGCCCAATCAGTTCTTGTCCCAACATAAATGCGATGAAATTACTTAATATGAAAAGCAATAAATAACCAGATTTTACCCAAAATCGTTGTTGAAATAGTTTCCATTGTGGTACAACCATTACCAAATCGTATATAGCAAATAGGGCAAGATACGCAACAATTAATGAACTGGAAATTGGCGTAACTAATATAAAACTTCCTGTTGATTGTAAAGTTGGAGAACTACTAAACTATAAACTAGAAGTAACAGATTCAACGCGAAGTGCGCCTTTTCTAGAATCGTTTGTAATAGAAGCAGGTGTGAAAGTTACTAAAAGCACTGGTGGAGCATCCACATCAAAAAATAAAAGTAAGATGCTTGCCCCACCCGAAGTAAAAGAAATAACCAAGGATCAGTGGGAAAGATATGACATGGAGAAAAAAGGCGCCCTCCGTGTATATGATGGCGGAGATGGCATCTATGATTTCTTTGTTAATGTTGATAATGGACATTTGCTTGCTGAGATTAGTTCGATCAACGACAGTGAGCAAATTGAAATGATTAAATCACAATACAAAATTGGCATATCCCTAATCGGTTTAGCAACCCTTCATCATTACCTTGGTACAGAAAAAGAAGATGACATTGAGGATTTAGATATGTCCAAGGTGGTTTATGATACAACGAAAATCATTTCACCCATTTTTCTTCCGATGATTAAGAGTGTTGGGGAGCTTAGTTTAGATACGACAAAAGCTTGAGTTTGGGGACTCAAGCTTTCAGCAACTTAATTCATTTAATATGTCTATATCACTACGGAAAATCGTCATATTATTAGGACTTGAACTAACTAATTCGTTAACGGTATTCACTTCCCCCGCCCCATAGTGTGCGGCCACCTGTATGTCCAGTTTGTTCATGAGTTTCTTCATTTACTAGTTGGATAACACCTGGTTCTTCGTTATGATGCCATGTATAACCTTCAGGTGTTTCTCCGTTTGCTAAAGCTTGTACATCGGCTTGTGATAAGCCTAATTCATTGGCCAGGTGTGGCTCTTCTTGAATAGCTTGATAGAATGTTTCATTCGCCACATTAAAATGCATGTCGTCACTTTCCAGGTACAAATCTTCCGCGATTACAACAGTAAACTTAGAATCAAATACTGGGAATGTCCCTTCTATGACTTCTCCACTCTGTAATTCAACTGTTTTTTCCACGAAAGGAACTCCTGTGTCTAGATGTTCAGTACCATTAAGATGATCATTTCTAGTTTCCAAGTCCTCCGCCTGTACTGCGTCTGCTCCATCCACCAGATCAATTACTCCGATTGCCAGACCAGATACCGCAACAACCTTACCTAAATTTTTCAATCCGTCGATGGTCTGCTTCCTATCCCCTGTCCGGAATCCTTCATATGTAGTTCCAACATTGTTAGCGGTATATTTAAGTGCAGATCCGACTCCTTTGACCGTTTTCCCTGTAGAGTCTTTTAAATCATGAATGCCTTTTTGTTTGTAATACTCGTCCTTTTTAATTGCCCCATATGTACCTTGAACTGCTCCATCTACAAATTGTCCCGCGTTATCTAATGCGATTGTAGAAGCAGACTGGACGTTTCCACCAACATCCTCTAACCATTCCCCCGTGCCTTTCCATTTTTTTCCGACTGCTTTACCAGTAATTTTGGTCGCACCGCCAATTATACCTCCGCCTACTGTCCCTATCCCGTTACCTATATTACGAAATACTTTCATAGCAAAATTCCCCATTCATTCTAGTTTCGTTCGAGCAGTTAAGCGATATTACATATAGTCCCCGCGATGATCATCTGCAGGGTCCCAATCCCATGCTGGATCATAGCTTCTTTCTTCAGTTTC
Organism: Virgibacillus sp. DJP39; assembly: GCF_049310925.1. Lineage (NCBI taxonomy): Bacteria > Bacillati > Bacillota > Bacilli > Caryophanales > Bacillaceae > Virgibacillus > Virgibacillus sp. DJP39. The sequence goes on from NZ_JBMERP010000092.1 coordinate 10,558, forward strand.
GTGGGATTCTCTTTCCCATATATCCTCTTCATACAAGTCACTATCCTCAAAGTATTCCCTGTCGTTTGGTCCTAAATCTTTCATTATTCATCCTCTTTTCTATTATTAAAAACAAAAAAAACCACCTAAAAAATAAAGGTAGTTACCCAGAAATATAGGTAACCCAGCCGTCATAGTTTACACGTTAGACCTGTGGCTTTGCGTCTTCATTTTTCAATGAATTTGCCTTTATCTAGTTATTTTGTTTTCAGATTACTGGGTATATTATACTATAAATCTATTCAGGAAAATAGTACCATTCACTCACTAACTAATTTAATTTCTTTAGCTAATAAACAAGTGCCTGTCACTCAAACCACCAAATAAAACAGCCTTTGCAATTGCAAAGGCTGTTTTATAATTATTAATTATGCTACTTTTTCAGCCTTGTCCTTTTTACTTTTAACTACTAATCCCATAATACCTGCGATGATTAAAAGCAATCCAGAAAGAATGTAGAACAATGAAACACTTATAAAGCCCCAAATACCTGCAACTAGCATCATTGTTCCACCAACTTTCGGCTTAAACTTAACAACTACTGAACCAATGATGCCCACAATCGATGCTAGTAATGCTGAAACTCCCAAACTACTAATGCTACTTGCTGTCTCACTTACTGCCTCATCAACTGCACCTACAAACATTGCAATAATTGCTGCTGCTATCCCAAATATTCCACCTATTAGTCCTAAAACAAATTCTGTAGTTCTCATTATTAAATCCCCTTCTACTTACTATTATTTACTTGCTAAATTAACCTTGACACTTTTATCAGAAAACATGTTATCTTTCATCAGTAAAATTAAATCCTTATTGGTACTATCAGCAGGAACTTGAAAAACCATAGTACCTGAGACATTTCCTCCTGGAATAAGCTCACCTGAATCTAAATGAGTCTCCTCATCTATCATAGAGAAAGCTTGATCTGTAATCTGACCTTGAGCATTTTGCATGCTGTAATTAAAAGGATTATAGGAGATATTTTTATCACCTTTATTCTTAATATCAACTGTTACCACCATATACTCTTTTCCTTTATCAGGAGTATCATATTCTGTACCTTGAGACCTCTCAACCCCAGTAACTGTCAAAACCTTGCCCTCTTTCTTAATGCTATCTCCAACTGCAAACACTTTATCTGTGACTTTTTCTTCCTTTTTCTTGTCTGCTGTTTCCTTATCTGCTGAGCTACTTTCTGTGGATGCCTCTGTACTCTCAGGTTCTACCTTTTCAGGTTCTGAGTTTTCTGCACTGCAACCTACTAATCCTGCTGACAAAATTCCTACCATTGCAACTACTACTAATTTATTCAAATTAAATACTCTCCCTAATTATAATTTTATGACAAATTACTACTCTAACAAAGATTACAATTTTTTACTTTAAATGTCAATAAATTGTAATATAT
>NZ_JBMERP010000093.1:0-11936 GCF_049310925.1 Virgibacillus sp. DJP39
AAAGTTCATTGGAATGATTTGAATAAAGGCACCAAATGCACTAAATTCTGTTATGTTATTTGTTGCAAACACAGTACCAATTATGCCAATAATATAGGCTCCCCAACTTGAGATAGGTGCTATTACGCAGATAGGTGCTGCAGTAGAGTCAACGATATATGCTAGTTTTGCACGGGAGACATGATGCTTATCCGTTACTGGTCTAGCTACTTGCCCGACAGTTAAGCTGTTAAAGTAATCATCTACAAAAACTATAACTCCTAACATCGCCGTCATGACTTGAGCACCTGCACGTGATTTGACGCGTGTTATCATCCATTCTCCAAATGCCCTTGTTCCACCCATCATGCTTATAAAAGCTGTTAAGATTCCTAGAATTAGAACAAACAAAAGAATAAATACGTTCCACTGATTCAATTGCCCGTCAGCAACAAAAATCCCCTTAAAGGCCTCCCAAATTAATCCAAGTGAACCAGCTACGTTAAAGCTTTGAATAAAGAGAGCTGCGGCAATAATCCCGACACCAAGTGACAACAGTACCCGCTTAGTTAGTAGCACCATAATTATTGCTAACAATGGTGGCACCAGTGACCAAATTGTATTCTCCATGATAGTCCTCCTTTTTCTCTTGGCTCTTTCCTTAAATTTTGTTGTTTTTATTTTCGTAGTTGATGAAAAGTGCGACGTAGTGAAAGTTCTTTTGACGCCGCCGTTCCGGCAGAATGCTTTGCTTTCCACGGGCACGGCCTCAGTCTCCTCAGAAGCAAAGAACGCTTCTTCCGGGGTCCTCGGACTTGCGCTGTTCCAGTAGGAGTCTTCGTATTCTGCCTTCACTAAGAAAAGTGCGCATGACCCCTATGTTTGACTGGGACTCCTTCACCCTTGAGAAGAAAACTATCTAAGCTGCGGATAAATGCGAGACTCCAGTGGGAAAGGAACAGTCTGAAGACCCCGCAGTGAGCGGTTTTTGCTCCGAGGAGGCTGAAGCGTTCCCCACGGAAAGCGAGTGTTTTTCCGAAGCGCTGGATCCGCACCAATCTAAAAAAGAGTGGTAGAAAATAAACATAGCAGTTACGTCGCAGTTTATACATTTTATGTCTTAAACAACAATCTATTAGAAAACAGCCCTTGTCTTTATAATTGAACCACTACTTCTAACTCCCCCCTCCCAAATGTTAGATTATTCTTAGTATTCTATACTTATTTAAGAAATCCCTCTTTTATTATAAAAATTAATAAACGAACACCAAGCTGCATTGTTCTTGGTGCTAATTGTGGTGATGTTTTTGACACTTCACCTGTGAAAATATATAGTTTAGTTAGCTAGAAATCATTAATCAGCAAATTGAGGTGTCTCAAATGAAAACAGATAAACTATACGCACAACGTTTAGATGAACAAGACGAATTAAAGCCTTTTCAAGAAGAATTTTACATTCCAGAAGAAACGATTTATTTTGATGGCAATTCGTTAGGTCTACTTTCGAAACGCGCTGAACATTCATTGGAAACCTTAATGGATTCATGGAAAAAACATGCCATTGATGGTTGGACTGAAGGAGCGGAACCATGGTTTTATCTTTCTGAAAAACTCGGCAAAATGAGTGCGCCACTTGTTGGGGCAGATATGGACGAAGTCATTGTTACAGGTTCTACCACTACGAATCTTCATCAATTAGTTTCATCCTTTTATAGGCCACATGGAAAGAAAACAAAAATATTAGCCGATGCATTAAATTTTCCATCTGACATTTATGCACTAAAAAGTCAGTTGAAACTGAAAGGTTATGATCCGGATGAACATCTGATTCAGGTACAAAGCAATGATGGAAACACAGTGGAAACAGCTGACATCATAAAAGAAATGACAGATGACGTGGCATTAATCATGCTCCCTGGAGTCCTGTATCGAAGCGGACAAATTTTAGATATGCAGACGTTAACAAGTGAGGCCCATAAACGTGGTATCGTCATTGGATTTGATTTATGTCATTCTATTGGATCCATCCCCCACCACTTATCTGACTGGGGGGTCGACTTTGCATTTTGGTGTAATTACAAACACTTAAATGGCGGGCCTGGAAGTGTTGCGGGTTTATATGTAAACCGGAAGCATTTTGGAAATGAACCAGGGCTTGCGGGTTGGTTTAGTTCGTCAAAAGAAAAACAGTTTGATATGTCACATACGCTCACACCTGCTGAAGATGCTGGTGCCTATCAAATTGGCACACCACATGTATTTAGCGCAGCACCTCTTCTTGGTTCCTTATCAATTTTTCAGGAGGTTGGAATTGATCGTGTACGCAAGAAGTCACTGCAATTAACGAATTACCTAATGGATCTTATTGAATCAGAGTTAGATGACTATAACTTCACGATAGCTAATCCCAAAGATGATGCAACGCGTGGCGGACATGTTTTTCTTGAACACAAAGAAGCCGCTCGCATCTGTAAAGCGTTAAAAGCCGAAAAGGTGATTCCTGATTTTCGAACACCAAATGGAATACGCCTTGCACCGGTAGCTTTATACAACACGTTTGCAGAGGTGTGGGAAACTGTTCAGATTTTGAAAACAATTATGAAGGAAGAAAGATATAAGAAATACGAAAACAAACGAGGTGTAATAGCGTAATGGTAAATGAATGGATTGATGTTTCACAACCTTTAACAAATAATATGGCGCACTGGCCTGAGGATACCCCCTTCTCCTATTCGCTTACTGTTGCAAAAGAAGATTCTGGTTCAGTAAACATCGGCCAGATAACTACTAGCGTTCACACTGGCACACATGTTGATGCCCCTTTTCATTTCGATGAAAACGGTAAGACAATCGATCAGCTTGATGTTAACCTTTATGTCGGAGAGGCCCTGGTTCTTGATGTAAGCGATGTGGAGGAAGTTACTGTAGAAACACTTGCCAAATTTACAATTGATGGTGTTAAACGGGTATTGCTTAAAACGTCTCTACCAAATGACCCTACTCGTTTTCCGAAAAGGATTCCTGTTCTTGACCCGCGGATAGCCAATTACCTGTCAGAAAAAGGAGTAAAATTACTTGGCGTTGATATGCCTTCAGTAGATGCAATTGACAGCAAGGAACTACCAACACATCATTCACTTTATCAAGAGGGAATAAATATTTTAGAGAATCTAATGTTGGATAAAATTGAGCAAGGAAAATACGAATTAATAGCATTGCCGTTAGCTATAAAGGGTTCAGATGGCAGTCCAGTTCGTGCGGTGTTACGAAAAATCGATTAACAATAACAGCAAGTAAAAACTATGAATGAGGAGGTTTTATGTTTGTCAGACCCAAATGAAAACAAGACCTTTAACAAAGAAGAAGGCATACACACTGACTTTATCGAGAAAATGACTTATGGTGATTATCTGCAGTTAGACACACTACTGTCTAGTCAAAAACGGCTATCCAGCCATCATGATGAAATGCTGTTTATCATTATCCATCAGGTGAGTGAATTATGGTTAAAGCTAATCATCCATGAAACACAAGCTGCCATTGAAGCTATCAAACGTGATGAATTGCAGTCTTCCTTTAAAATGCTAGCTCGTGTTTCCAGGATTCAGACACAAATCATCCAGGCCTGGGACGTTCTTTCCACGTTAACACCTGCAGAATATATGGAGTTTAGGGACAGTCTTGGAAATGCATCCGGTTTTCAATCCTACCAATACCGTCTGGTAGAGTTTGTTTTAGGCTACAAAACACCACATATAATGAAAATTTATGAAAAGGACCCGGAGCTATATAAGGTTTTAGATGAAGCTTATATAGCCCCTGGACTCTATGATGTAGCTATCGAGGCACTCGCACGTAACGGTTTTCACATAGATAAAGAAGTATTAGACCGCGACTTTTCCAAAACATACACAGAGAATGAATCAGTTGAAAAAGCATGGCTAGATGTATATAAAAATGTAGATAATAACTGGGAGCTTTATCAACTCGCAGAAAAGTTAGTTGACGTAGAAGACTGTTTTCAACAATGGCGGTTCCGACATATGAAAACAGTTGAGCGAATCATTGGCCATAAAGTCGGTACTGGAGGCTCATCCGGCGTTGGTTATCTGAAAAAAGTTTTAGAACACTACTTTTTCCCTGAATTATGGGGAATTCGAACCAAAATATAATGATCTTGGCCATGTTCTTTGCCAGCACTTGTGCTTACCTATAAGAACATGGTATTTTTGTATAACTAATTACGAACTAAAATTTATCAATTTTCACAAGTAAAGGATGTCAAAAATGAATGAAAAAAGAGATCAATGGTCATCGAAGCTAGGGTTTATACTAGCTTCTGCCGGAGCAGCAATAGGTTTAGGAGCAATATGGAAATTCCCATACATGACAGGGATGAACGGTGGAGGAGCCTTTTTTCTACTTTTCATTGGCTTTACTGTCGTTATTGGTTTACCTTTATTAATTGCAGAATTTATTATCGGACGTGGTGCACAGAAAGAAGCGATAAGTGCATACAAGGTGCTAGCACCGAAAGGTCTATGGTCGATTATAGGTAAATGGGGAGTGTTTGGCTCCTTTCTACTCATGTCTTTTTACAGTGTTGTCGGTGGGTGGGTACTAATTTATTGTACACTGGCCATTCCTGGGATGATCATTAAACAAAACGCTAACTATGAGGCCCTTTTTGGATCGATTACTGGGAATCCTCTTGTTACTATTATTGGTCTGGCTGCCTTTATTTTAATCAATGTAGTTGTTATCACATTTGGAATTAAGGATGGTATTGAAAAAACAAGTAAGATTCTAATGCCGCTGCTTTTCGTCTTTTTTATTGTATTGGTTATACGCGCGGTAACATTTGAAGGATCTATGGAGGGGTTAAAATTTTTCCTTCAGCCAGATTTCTCTAAACTAACAGGGGAAAGTGTACTATACGCCCTTGGGCAATCATTCTTCTCTTTAGCAGTTGGTTTTTCTGTAATGGTTACTTATAGTTCCTATCTGGGGAAAGATATCAGCTTACCAATGTCTGCTGCTTCTGTTTCCATTATGAACATTATTGTATCACTCTTAGCTGGACTTGCTATATTTCCAGTAGTATTCTCGTTCGGATTATCACCAGCAGAAGGACCTGGCCTATTATTTATGGTGTTGCCAGAGGCTTTTGCACAAATGCCTTTCGGTGAGTTGTTTTTAAGTTTATTCTTGCTGCTATTTCTGTTTGCCATATTAACTTCATCATTTAGTATGCTCGAAATTATTACCTCAGCTTTTTCAGCAAAAAAAGACCGGTCACGAAAGAAAGTTGCTGCGGTCGCAGGATTTGTCATTTTCCTGGCAGGAATTCCTGCTGCATTATCCTCAAGCCTATTGGCCAACTTCAAGCTATTTGGTTTAACGGTCTTTGACCTAAGCGACTTTTTGGTTAGTAATATACTGTTACCTGGTGGTTGCTTACTAATTTCAATCTTTATTGGATTTAAAATGAACAAGCAACTTATGAAACAAGAATTTTCATACAGTAATCAACTATCAGGCGGAACCTTTCAACTTTGGTTTCAGTTAATGCGTTGGGTAGTACCACTTACAATTATTATTGTTTTCCTTAGATCTTTAGGGCTTTTATAAGTGATCACATTTTCATCCGGCTTATCATCAAACCCAATTGGGTAAACTATATATAAGAAGGAGTGTATTTGTATGCCGAACAAAATTTTGATTGTTGGTGGAGTTGGTGGTGGAGCAACAGTTGCTGCTCAGATTAGAAGATCGGACCGGGACGCCACTATTATTATTTTTGACAAAGGGGAGCATATTGCGTTCTCTAATTGTGGTATGCCTTATTATATTGGTGATGTTGTGAATGAACGTGATGACTTGTTACGGGATTCAGATGACTTTGCAGACAAATACAATGTTCAATTAAATCTCCATTCCGAAGTTGTTGAGATTGATCGAACGGGGAAAAAAATTACATATATAAATAACCATCAGGAATTCCAGGAAACCTACGACACTTTAATTCTTGCGCCTGGCGCCCATGCAATAGTGCCTGATTTGAAGGGGTTACGTAACGAAATCACTTTTTCCCTTCACACTATTCCAGATATGGATGCTATTCATCGGTTTATTAAAGACAGTAAACCTAATCACTGCGCCATTATAGGAGCTGGATTTGTTGGTCTTGAAATGGTTGAAAATTTATACAGGCTTGGTATAGATTGTACGTTAATTGACCGCTCTAAGCAGGTGATGAAGCTAGTTGATCCTGATATGGCTGTCATGATTGAGGATCATGTTAAAGCAAAAGGTGTCCATCTTATACTGAACGATGGCATTGATTCATTTACCAACGAAGGGAAAACACTGCACTTGGATAGTGGAAAAGTGGTACAGGCAGACATGACTATTTTGGCAGTTGGAATTGCTCCAAACACGAAGCTTGCTACTGATGCTGGGCTTGATGTTGGTAATGATACTGGTGCCATAACTGTAAATGAATTTATGCAAACAAATGATCCACATATTTTTGCTTTAGGAGACGTTGTCGAAACAAAGGATTTTTTGACACAAACACCAAGACATGTAGCGCTCGCTTGGCCAGCACACCGACAAGCATTTATTATTGCAAGTTATCTTCAAAAAGACAAGGTTCCATATAAAGGTACACTGGGCTCTGCGATCTTAAAAGTATTTGATTTAACTGTAGCCACTACAGGTCATAACGCAGCTTCACTTAATCAATTAGGGATTGTCTACCAAGAGATTACACATGAGGCACTAACCCATGCAGGCTACTACCCTGGTGTTGATAAAATTCGTATCAAAGTATTATCAAGAAAAACTAATGGGCAACTATTAGGAGCTCAAGTAATCGGAGAAGGCGGTGTTGATAAACGCCTGGCTGTATTAGCTACAGCAATTAGAAGTGGACTAAGTGTGACAGAATTGGCTGAACTAGAATTAGCCTATTCACCACCATACTCCTCACCAAAAGATCCAATCAATGTTATCGGTTATAAAGCTATGGAAAAATAAAGTTTTAACATAAAAATTGCTTCCCGACTTGTAAATTCGGGAAGCAATTTTTTTATAAATCCTCTTCAGACCTATATATTAATGAAAACTTATCTTCATCCATCAACTTAGTGACATGAACGGTTACACCATGTCCAAACACAACTTCATCATCTGTCATAGCAACAATCATTGCTTTCGTTTTTTCTTCAATATCAAGGAATATATCACCGACAACTGGCTTAACCTGTGTGTCTATAGTAGGCATATTTTCCAGCGCCTCATCGTCTGCTTGCTGGTTTGGCGACAATAAACTTTTATCCAGGTATGATATATCTTGACTATTATCCATTTTACCAGGAACCATCAACACATATTCATTATGCTTGACACCATTATCTCGTGTTGTAACCACATTTCCATCTTCTACATTATCAACTTTTTCAATTTCATTTAACGAATAATGATCAAGAAAATCAGGTGCGGGTTTAACGATCAGAATATAATCTCCTGCTTCTGGCTTCTTATTTTGATCAATGGTATATCTCTTTCCGTAAAAAATAAATGAATCTAAATTCTTTGGTTTATATAACTGGATATCACTGGCTTTGGACAATACTTGTTGCATGTCCTTTAGTCGATATAAATGGACAGACTTTTTGAACATAGCTTTAACCGAGTATACCTTATGTAGTTCATTGTTATAGTAAACAAATTGACCTTTTCTTACCTGGATGAGTTTCATTTATACAGCCTCCTAAATTGTAGTTATATCATTTCTCTACTATTATTTTCCCATTATACCCTACTATCCAAACATCTATTATGCAAAACCTTTTTGACCGTCAAAAAAGAGTAACCATAAGGTACTCTACTTTGATGATCTTTATACAGTACGCCTATTTTGCAGATAGCCAATCAATAATACCATTAATGTAAGTAACGCAACAATTATATACATAGCTGATCCATTATTAAGATTCAGCCAATCACTAACAACTTCATCTCGGGTAATCATTTCACCGGCTGTCCATGCTAATATCGCTGCTCCAATGTAAGCAATCCACGTAAACTTGTCCATTACTTTAACAATCAGTTTTGATCCAAATATCATGATTGGTATACTGATTGCTACACCAATAGCAATCATTCCTATATGTCCATCTGCAGCGCCTGCAACAGCTACAACATTATCAAGGCTCATTACAGCATCTGCCATTATAATAGTACCCACTGCCTTTATAAGTGTTCCTGATGACTTAATATCAGCATCAGGTTCATCATCTACCAATACGTGATATGCTATCCATAGTAATAATAATCCACCTATCAAATGGACGAATGGAATTTGTAATAAATAAACGATTAGAATTGCAAATACTACTCGTAATATTACTGCACCTGCAGTACCTACAGCAATAGCCTTATTTTGTTGCTTTTCAGGTAAACCTCTAGTTGCCATCGCAATAACAATAGCATTGTCACCGGAGAGAATGATATCGATTGCAATAATTTTTAATAATGCCACTATAGAATCTTGTGTTAATTCAATTCCAAACAAAGTTTTGCCACCTTTCTACTTAAACGGACTTACCTACTAATATTAGTCGAATAGTAAAAACATGCTATTGAAGGGGAAAAACTTCATCATGAAATTAAAAATAAACAATCTCCAGCAGCTATGAAGAATGCTTTCTTAGAGTTAGGCTCTTTTCGTAAGGTTTTGTTGTTTTTTAATTCGCAGTTGATGTAAACTGCCACGTACTAAAAATCGTGTTCTATGCCCTGGATTCGCAGCGGAAAACAACTCAGCGCATACGTCGCAGTCTATAGATTTTGTGTCAAATACAACAATCTTTCGCAAAACGGTCTGGATTTATTCACTTTGGCATTAATCCATATGAGCAAATGATAAGTCTGTATCAACTTCACCATATAATCGAGTGAGGTGAATTTGTTCGCCTTTTAACCATTTAGTAAAATCAAACACCTCAGGTTCACGATCTCCCCCAAGTGCAAACCACACTTTTCCTTCTTTCGGAAAATATGCCGAAGTATGAATCGTTCCTGACCAGTTACGGTAATCGTTGGCAAACACACCTTTATCCAGATCGTTCATCATCCGAAACGCCTGGTAACCATCTGATACATTTCCTTTGTAATTGTTAATTGCATTCATTCTTTTATAAGAGTCATCTAAATAATTTCGGTTTTCATGCTTTAGTACTTCAAAGTGATTGGTACAGATGTTTGATTTATGGACTTCAACCCCACGAGGTGTTGCTTCTATAACATATGTTTCTTGATGCTTGTCCATTACTATATAGCTAAAGGAATGACGATGTGGAATTTCTTTTAGCATGGTAACAGCTTCCTCCGCACTTGCACAACGTTCCAGAATAATACGCCCGATCATATTACAAATAAATCCGTCACCTGGATTTTTTCGATGAATGAAGTTATAGCCTAGTACTAATCCTTTTTCATTCATCCCATCCATACGTCCAGTGACCCGTTGTGACGGACCAATCACAGCATAACCACCATCGTTCGGTTGATAGATCATGTATCTGCCTTCATATGTTTTGGGTTGGTAATCATAATTTCTTATCATATAGTCTTCACTTGTAAAAATAGAACAGCCTGAGCGTACATATTCTAGCCGATAACCACCAAATTCCTTTAACACCTCATCAATTGGCCATTCCAGAGCATCACTGAGCCCGACAAGTTCATCCCAAATTTTTGGTGCATATGGTAACAACGCTTCTTTTACAGCCTTTTCATTTATCACAAATCGAGCCTTGCGTGTCTTCCACTGCTTTCTTCTATTTTGAATTGTGAGCGATCCCTTTAAATCAATACCCTGTTGAAAACCAAAATCATAATGGCTGCCACGAAATTGGAATATGTCACTATATATTTTCTTCATTTTAAATTACCCCACTTAATCTTTGGTAGTACTAGTTTAATGGTTTTCATTTTAGAAAGGAAAGAAGTTGTTTATCTTTTTTTGAAACTATTTGTATGGGCTGCACGTATAGACATTGGAATATAAAAATTAGGAGTGACTACATGACAGGCATATTACTAACCGCGGTATTATCATTAATTTTATATACTGTATTATCCATTATACTCATGTTCAAGAATAAGAAAATGAAAAAAATTACTGTCCAACCAGCAGTTTTTGTTTTCATTACATTATTAGCTTTTGCAAGCATTGCTAATTATTTTGTCCTACTACCAATGACAATAGCTAACATGATAATTGCAAACTTGGTATTGGCAGTTGTCGGTGTGTTTCTATCCTATGGGATGACGCAAACACCAGGTAAGACAAAGCGTAACGGACCATTTGAGGCCACTTTAGGATTACTGGTTATAGGCGTTGTTTTAGTTTTGCCTACCTTTTTCGTATTAGGTATATTCACTTTGGATGATTCCTATGATTCTATCAGTCAGCATAAAGTTGAGGAAGCTAAACCATTAAGCAAGGATGACACACCAATAACTGTGTCACCAGAGTTTGCTCGAAACAAGATGCAAAAGTCGATGAGTGTCATTCCAAACACTCAATTTTATGACTTAGGAAAGCTCCAGGTTCAAAAGATAGATGAGGAAATTGTCTTTGTTGGGCCGGTTGAATTTACCGGATTCTGGAAGTGGTTTCGTGGTAAAGAAACAGAAGGATACTTCACTATTTCCGCGACCAATGTTAATGCACAGCCAGAGTACGTTCAAAATAAGATGACATATACAAACTCAAGTTATTTTGGTAAGTATATTGAACGGGTTATTTATGGTGCATATCCAAGCTATATTCAGAGTGGTGAAGCACAAATAGAGGTCGACCAAGATGGAAAGCCCTGGTATGTTCAAACTTTATTTAAGCCAATTGGGCTAACGTATAAACCGAACTTAGAAAACTTAAAAGTAGCAGTAGTTGATCCTAAATCAGGCGATATCAACCTTTATGCAACTAGTAAAGCACCTGAATTTGTAGATGGCTCAGTCAGCTCTGAAATGGCTGCCGATGTAAATGAGTACTTCGGTAAATATGTCCATGGTTGGCTGAATTCCATCTTTGGAAAGAAGGATGTTAAGATTCCAAACGAATCAGGCACGGAAAGCAGTGTTACACCAATCTTTAATGAAACTGGCCGTATGTTCTATTTTACGGATTTAACATCACCAAAAGAGAACATTGATTCCGCACTTGGTTACACATTAATCAATGCCCGCACTGGTGAGTTAACCTATTACAACGGCAAAAAGAATAATGGAATTATGGACAGCACTGGAGCAAAAGAAATTGTTAACAAAGAATTCCCTGAGAAAAACTGGGAAGGGTCTATGCCGGTTTTATATAATATCGACGGTAACCCAACTTGGGTGGTAAATGTATTAGATCCAAATGGTCTCTTTAAAAAGTATGCGTACATTAAAGCATCAGACTCTGATTTTGTGGTATTCGGAGATACAGCCCGCGAGACACTGGAAGCATACAGACTCCAGTTGCTGCAGGATCCAAGTAATGTGTCATCATCAGGAGAAACGCCTTTACAAGATCGTTCTGGAGTAGTAAACCGTGTGTTAGTATCCACTCAAAAGAATGGTCAGGTTGTTCAGTTTTTACTAAAAGGAGATAAAACAATCTATACGATCACTGCCGGAAAGTCCCCACTTGCTCTATTTTTACAAGCAGGAGACCAGGTGGAACTTGAAGCAAATATTCGTGATAATGGAACTGGTATTGTAGAGACAATAACCATTGAAGGATTGACCGAGTAATAACTGTATTTGTTTAAGATAGCGGTGGTTGTCCGATTGTCGGGACCGCGTGCCTCCGGCCAGAATCGAGCACCGTTTGGTCGAAATCGAGCGCTCTCCGGCCAAAATCGAGCACCAACCACCAGATATCGAGCACCACAAGG
>NZ_JBMERP010000094.1:0-11789 GCF_049310925.1 Virgibacillus sp. DJP39
TGTCTAAGGTAAACATCCCAAAGAATAACATTGTTTCTAAATCCTCTTCTGTCAGTTTGAAAATATCAATGAACAGTTCTTTTCTGGTTTTTTTAGGATATAATTTCACTGCATCGAGAAACTGCTGTGTATGTTCAAGTCTAGGAATCACTTGGACCATGTTTTTTATTTTGATACTACTCACTCCTGTCTATCTCCATTATCCAGGTAATCTAGGGCTGTTCTAACATTAAAAAGTCCGCTTTCATTTAAGAACTGAATAAGTAAATGAAGATGTCCGGAACCATATAGAACAAAGATCCTTTCTTCGGGTGATGTTATCAACTCCGCTATATTTTTATATATTATCATATTACGGTAATACCAATATTTGGACGTCCACATTGCACCTATTGGATTAGTTTTGGTTCCTATTAAGGCAATTTTCATATATAAATTGTGATTAGATTTTATATTACCCGGTTCATTAAGCCAAAGTAGATATTTACCGAATGAATTGTTACTAAAATATTTTTCGGCTTCCTTTGTTAATTGTTGCCCTTGTTTTGTTACATCATTAAGTATTTCAGAGTTATTTTCCCTTGCCCAACCTTCCAAATCAAATAATTCATCAACATTATCTGCGTTCCAATCCACTGCAAATATCTCTTCAAGTTGCATTTCCTTAGCCAGTTTAAATCCAATTTGATGACGTTCATTAGGTGTAAGTTCAAAATCACCACCTATATAGGATTTATATTCTTGAACTAGTTCACTTTGATTTTCAGTTAATACTTCTAAAGCTACCTTAGTAGGTTTAAATTTCTTTAAGCAATCTACTACATAACTTATTTCCTTTTGCCTTCGTTCAGTAAGGATATCGGGTGTATTCGACATAAACATATCCCCATTATCTGGATTATCCAGATGGTCTGTACCCAGAACTAGTATCGTAGGTTTTGTATTAATAATTTCTCGCCTCCCTAAATTAAATGAAAAAGTTTGAATGCAATTATGATAGTGCTAATGAAGGAAAACCTAATTCAATTATTCATCTATGTTATATACTAATATATCGAATAATTCTTCATTAACATAAAGCAATACCGCCCATTCTCCTGCAGTTGGAATGTTCACGCTTGAAACCGCGTGTGCATCTGCTCCATTGTTTTCTCCTCCAAGACCTATCGTCCAACCTCTTGTTACGATTTGATGGACTGTTCCTGTTTTTTTGTGAAAACCAACAGCTGTTAGGTCGGTTGCATTCGGATTTTTAATCCCCCAAAGGTGCCACATCCACTTTTGGTTGATATTTATGCTTGGCATATCAGCACCAATTACACCTGATTTATTTTCATTCCCTATGATATTATTGCCTAGGTCCACGGCTTGTCGATTCCATTCAATTTTTTCAAAGTCACTTGTTTGTACGAAGACAGGAATAGTTGCAGGTAGATTTTCTGGAGTGCTTGCTTCTACTGAGAGCACTACGTCACCATATAATTTTTTGTTAAAGAAGACTTCGTATTTCCACAGGCCACTTTCCGGAACTTTTAAAGTGGTTGTAAACCTTCCTAAACTTGGATATCCAGTTGAGGGTTCGGTGATTGTTTTTGAAGGTAAAACGTTTATACGCTTCCCTGTTTCTTTATGGGTTGCATATATTTCTATTTCCTTACCTTTATAAGCAGCAAAAGGTTCATTAAAACTAAATAAATAATCATACGGGATATCAGCAGAAAGATTAGGATCTGGGTAAACACTGAAAAGTACCTTACTATTCCTTGAGTACTCATCTCGAACCTTCCATTCGCTGCTGGGAGTATCATTGGATTCTAAATTTACACCGTCATTGTCTAAGTTCGCTAAGAAACCTGTATAAAACAATAAGGCAAATAAGGCAACTGCTAGAGTCGTAATTCCATAAATATATATAGTTGGTTTTCTAATCTTATATTTTTCTTGCTGGTCAAGTGAGGATCTAATCTTTTTTCGCTGGATCTCTGTAAAGTGTATACCTTTGTGAGTGGAAGAATTCATTGCTTTTCGTAAGTTACTAAGTTCTTTCTCCATTTTACCTCCACCTTTCCATTAACACTTTTAATTTCAACCTTGCTCTGCTCAGCCTGGTTTTAATTGTATTTTTATTTATCTTCAATATTTCACTTATTTCTTCAATAGATAATTCCTCATAATAATAGAGTGTTATAACCTCACGATATTTAACTGGAAGCACTAATACACAAGTAGATAGAAATTCCTCTTCACTACTCTTCATTATGGACATTTCTGGTGACAACTCTAAAGACTTTTTACGTGTAAGTAAGTCAGAATTCGGAATAAACCTTTTAAAAATTGAACTTTTAATCAAGTCTTTGCATCTGTTGATCGTGATTCTAAATATCCAGGCTTTAAAAGATACAATTTTATCAATGTTTTCATATTCTTTATAACAAGTGATGAATACATCCTGAACGATATCTTCCGCCAGATTCCAATCCCTTGTATAGTTATAAGAAAACTTCGTTAACCTGTCACCATAATCATCCATGATTTTTTCAAACCACGCTTCTTTACTTTCTGGTTTCTCTCTCTCCCTACCAGTTGCTTTCTCCAAGTTATACCACCCCATTTTTCGCTTAATGCTAAGACGACTGACTTATGTATTGGTTTCATTTTATTTTAACATTTAAAAAAGCTACCCTTTTGAGTAGCTGTAACTAATTTTCATCTTAAATGTTCAAACTGTTTTTCTTCATAAAGACCAGGAAGGTACGCCTCTATTAAATTACCGTCAGGGTCTTTAAATTTAAAGTGTGCAACACCCCCACCTTCTACGATTGTAGTTCCACGTTCCACGAGGTATCTTTTACATGATTCAGCTTGTCCTGGAGAAATAGACAAAACTGGATGAGTTCCATTTTCGTTGTTGGGAATAGATACTGTCTTATCAATTTTTATTAAACAAATTGTAGTGTTATTTTCGGGATGGTTATTAAATCCCAATACCACTGTATCGCCATAATCCTTTTGAATAACTAGACCTAATACTTCCTGGTACCATTTACACGACAAATTCATATCTCGTACTCGAAAATTAACCTGATGCACCCCGTTGAAAATACCCATTATTATCATCCTTCCTTGTTTTATCTACTTTTTCAATCAGCATAGAACTCCTTATTACTTAAATAATATAAACCTAGTATTATCCCTGTGTAGAATCTTCATAGATTTCATTACCATGATCATCATATATAAAAAGGTTAGCATCCCCTACTGTTCCATATGAAAGTTTGCCGTAATCAAATAAGGTAGTATAAGGTTCCCGTTCTGACCGAAACATCTCTGATGCATACTCACCCTCGTCAAAAGTCACTTTCAACATATCTCCTTTTTTAAGAAGTTGCTTATCGTTGATGATTACATAAATTACATTATTGCTTATTCCGAGTCTCACTTTTTTATTTTCTTCCCATTTTTTCTCACTGATTACTATTTCTCCACTATCATCCTTAAGCATATGATAAATACCTTTTTCTCCTAGAATAGTAGTAGTCTCGTTATCTGCGTTGCTTGATAATGCCAGGCGTTTGATATCATTGTCTTCCTCATATTTGTTAACTTCCTCATTAGTGAAAATTACAGACTCTCCGCTCGTAGATTGTTCATTAGCGGAGCTCTGAGAACATCCAACCAATGTTACGATTAAGAGTAGCATTATAAAATACTTCAAAATTAAAACCTCCCATAAGCTGTTACTTACTTACAATAATTAACCCAGCCAAGTGAATGGAAAGAACAACCAATAGTCGTCGATATATGTGATACTTAAATACCAGAGTATTATTCCAATCACCGAAAACGGTACATTTTGCCAACTATTTTTAGCCCAACCAAAAGAATGTGCGAAAGCTAATGTCCATAATACGAAAGGTATGACCAGCAAATAAAGGCCAATTGACCAACTTCCTAGAAAGCTTACAACATACATAATCAGTCCCGCTAACCAATACTTTTTCGAATCATTTTTAATTACCGCTGGAATCAAAAGAATTATGCCTAACAGAAATAACCCTTGAACCCTCTCGCCACTTAACGACCTTGCGGTCTGTTTGAAGTGGGAGATTCCTAAGAACACCAACCTAACAGCCGGTTTTAATTAGGCTAACCCCGTAGGACCTACGGTTAGAAGTTTTATTGCTTCATTTTTAATATTTATACTTGCGTTAAGATCCCTGTCGTGATGCGTACCACAAGATGGGCAATCCCACTCACGTAGTGCGAGATTCTTAACGTCTTTGTTTTGATAGCCACAACAGGAACAAAGTTGGCTAGAAGGGAAATATTTAGCGACAACTACAACTTGTTTCCCATAGCTTTTTGCTTTGTATTCTAGCATTGTTCGAAATTGTGACCAACTAACCTCACTAATTGCCTTTGCTAACTTATGATTTTTCAATAGATTGGATACTTGCAAATCCTCGATACCAATTATGTCGTGGTTTTTAACAATATTGTACGAGATTTTATGCAAGTAATCTTTTCTTATATTGGTTATCTTTTCATGAAGTCGTGCAATTTTAATGCGTTGTTTATTCCAGTTGGAAGAACCTTTCTTTCGTCTTGCAAGTAACGCCTGTGCTTTACCCAATTTCTTTTCTAGGGCTCGAAAAAATTTTGGATTTGCGTATTTTGTTCCGTTGGAAAGAACGGCAAATTCTTTCAGTCCAACATCAATGCCAACAGACATGTTTGTTTTAGGTAATTCGTGTATTTCTGTTTCAACAAGAATGGATACAAAATATTTACCACTTGAATTACGTCTAATAGTAGCGTTTAAAATGCGACCTTCGACTTCTCGACTTTTAGCAAATTTCACAAGTCCGAGTTTAGGCAGTTTCATTTTGTTACCAGCAATTGCAATATTATCGTTCGTGTATTTAGTTGTGTAGGATTGCACCTTGTTGTTTTTAGACTTAAAACGTGGAGCATTTGTTTGTCTTTTGAAGAACCTGGAGTAAGAATTGGCAAGGTTTTTAACTGAGGACTGAATAGCGATACTATCCACTTCTTTTAGCCAATCCAATTCTTTCTTTAGTTGTGGTAATTGAGAAGAACAAATGTTGTAGGTCAAACCTTTTCCCGTTTTCCTATAAGTTGTATTCCATTTTGCTAAAAAATGATTGAACACAAAACGAGAACATCCTATGGTTTTATTTATCAGGATAGCTTGATTCTGGTTAGGATAGATTCTGAATTTATAAGACCTATGGCCAAGCAAAACGGTCACCTCCCCTTCTCTTTTATTATATATGACGCCTTAAAAATATGCAAACATTTGTTCGGTGATAAGTTTAGCTATGAAAAACGCTTTAGACTTTTGGGCTAATGCTTAATTAGTCGGACAATTGAGATAGCTAAAGCTATCCCTTGTCCGAAGGCGATTCATCTCCACCCTTCTCATTGGGCACCGCCCTTCTCATTCCTTGAGGATGGAGTTTTCTCGCCTGGAATGATAAAATAGAAGCGTAAACATAAAGCTCTCCCCCTGTTTTTGAACAATCACTAGACCACTTAATTAAACAAACCTGTTCCTGTCGTTGAATACCAAAGCCCAAACGTCACATTCCCCCGGGTCCTCGATACCTATCTTTTTCAATAGCTCTTTCAACTTCTTTTTCCTGCTCTGTTTTTTCACGATAAGGGGTATGGTATTTATTTTTTTGTTTTCGTTTATCAAGGTAGACCATAGAAATAATAAATATAACTAGAAACACTCCCCATAAGATGTCAGTAAGCAATATAACCCTCCTATTTTCTTATAACAGTTCCGATTCACAACAAAATTTGGATTAGTTCCTTCATAATCTCATAAATCGCCGTTCCAACTACAACACCCATAACCATCTTGAAAAAGCTCAGAGGTTTCATTTCCATTGAAATTCCCCCTTTTATACTACTACAATCAAACCTTCAATCAGTTTCAGAAATGGAAATATTGGGGAAACATTTCTTCATGTCAGTTCAACGGCCATCTATTTCATAGACAACCTTTGATATATAAGTTCACCTTCATTTGAAAAACCGTTTATTTGTATGCCTTTTTCGCCATTCTTTTGAATACTTAATGCACGTTTAGGTGTCAATAGATAAAACAAATTATATCCACGTTCCCTGCTGACTATCACAGCATCCGTTTCATTAATGGTTAGTCTTTTGATTTCTTCATTTTTGACTAACCCATAATAGAAAGTTGGTTCATCTTCACTAGATTGAAAAGCCCAGGCAATGTTTTCTGCTTCCCCTGTTGCTGGTATTTCACTTCCCAATAACATATCCCACTTCTTGCCATTCGCTTTTATTAGCCTTGCACCGTATGTTTCACTTGGTGATTCAGTTTTATAAAATACAACATTTCCGTGCTTTGTTTCTATTTCATTAAGTATCTCTAGGTGAGAAATATCATTTTCTAAAACTTCCTCAATGGAAGCCGCCCCACATCCTGCTAGTAAAACAATTAATAATATAGATATAGCACTTAAACGAGAAAGCACCTACTTCCCCTCCTTTACATTAAAATTATTCCATTGAAGATAAGTATCCCTTAATGAGAATATACCTATTTCTCAATTTTCTTTTCTAAACGATTAACCTTCTTGTATAGAACAATAATTGAAACGACTACCGCAATTGGTAATCCCCATGCAAAAACCATACCTAAACCCATCGTAAAAACCGTTGAAAAATCCATAGTTCGTTCAATTCCCCTTTACTAAGATCATTTCTGCTTTAAGATTTACATTGATTCGCACTTATTAATTTAATTTTCGTAAGCGTAAAGACACACTTTAATAAATATTAACATAATATTCCAGATGTTAGTTGTTGGAATTCCAATTTTCTGTAAAAATTGAACAAAATAAAAAGATCGACTAAAATCTCGATCTTCTAGCTACTCTGTCAACTTAATTTTGGGTAAGTGATTTTGATTGCAGGGTGTTAAACCTCTGTTGTAATTCACTTAAAAGTACAGTTTCTGCTCATCTGCTGCGTTAATGGTTCTATCGTAACCATTGTTTTAATCTTGCTAAATTTTCATCTAAAAATTGAGCGTTTTTTTCAATCCCGCGACGTTTACACCAACCAATACTATTGAAGGCATCAGTAAATTGGTAAAAAGGCAATACATTTTCCAGGTCAATCAATGGTCTAATACTTCTATATCCTTCTTGATAGGCGTTATACAAGGTATAGTCGAAACTAAAAAACTCACGATACAGTTTGGTGAAATCAACTTCTGTTGAACCAAACCTTACACTTTCAAAATCTATTACTCCTGAAACCTTATCACCATCAACAATTATATTTGCTGGACGAAAATCCATGTGTATAAAACTTGGTCCATCTGGAGCTGGGGTGTGTTGTTTCATATCCTTAAATTTCTTAATGGCTTGCTTGTATAATTCCTTATCCAGAACGTCTCTTACATCCTCAGCAAAACTATAAAATTGTTGTTCAACAATACTAGACCAGTTAGGAAATTCATTTTTTATGCCTGTTAACACTTGCTCAGCAGGAGGACGAATCGTATGCATTTCAGCATGAAGGACACCAACTTGAAACGCTACTATTGGCGTAGC
This sequence comes from Virgibacillus sp. DJP39, assembly GCF_049310925.1. Classification (NCBI taxonomy): domain Bacteria; kingdom Bacillati; phylum Bacillota; class Bacilli; order Caryophanales; family Bacillaceae; genus Virgibacillus; species Virgibacillus sp. DJP39. Next base: position 7,623 of record NZ_JBMERP010000094.1, read on the forward strand.
TTTAGTTGTTAATGGTTTTCCTTTTAATTTAGATAATAAAAAGGCACCAGGACACTCCTCATCACCAGGCCAATAATCCAACATTTCAGGTATGGAAAGACGCCCCTTCAATATTTCATAAGCTTCTAACTCCCGCTGAAACTTCAATTTTGTAAAAGGAATTTTCAAATAAACATTTTCATCAGTAGCCAACGTACATTTATAGACTGTTGAACTATGGGAATCATCAACCTCATTAATAGATTTTACCCGCAATCCAAATTGTTGAATGACACGATTTAGCATCTAACTTTCCCACCTTTGTTTAACAGCAAATTCAATCAATTTACTAGTATCTCAATATTATCTGAATGCTTTCTAAGAAGACTATCTACAAAATTGTTTAACTTTTTCAACATATTCATCAGCATCATCTTCTTTGTTTAATTCCCCAATCTCTTTTTCTAAAAATGCCATTACATAAGCACTTCTCTCCGTAGATAGATCTAAATATTTTTCATAATATTCTTCTTCTGACATGTCCAATTCATTAGCTTTCTTTTTGGCGTACTCTTCTTGATCTTTTGTTTGTTCTTGAGGGAAAGAAGTGTTCATTTTCTTAAGTTCTTCTACCTTTTTAGACACATCTATCCCCATCTTTTTAGCATCTTGAACCATTATTTCTTCTTTCACATAATCTTTTACTGCGTCATTCAATTCTTTTTCTTCCAGGTTTTGAAATAGTCGTACATCTGCAACAGTTAACTCCTCATCACCCACTATCGCTACAACATCTTCATTATCATATTGATCTGAACAACCTGCGATAATTGCAGAAATAAGAACTATTAGCATAAGCACTATTTTTTTCATATATATTAAATCCCCTTTTAAACATGCTCTTTCTGTATCATAGTAATTATCGTTTACACCCCTTTATAAATCCCATAATCTTTCTACGTTTCTTAGCACTTTGCCATCAAAAGTTAATTTATATATATCTGGCATATCGAGATTTCCCCAAAAAGGAAAATCATATTTGTTGTCAAAGAAATTCATGATTAGAACCATTATATTTCCATGTGTTCCGATAACTACATTTTTATCTTTGTACCTCTTTAATACATCATAAGTGGTATCTACACCTCTTTTTTGTGCGACAATGTTAGACTCTCCGCCTTCCCATGAAAAGTTATAGTCTTCCCACACTTTTGTTATCGCAAGAGTAAAATCTTCAGCAGGGACTGTGGTTAAAATTCGTTCTTTAAAACCATCTATAATTTCAACTTTTCTATTTATGTATTCAGCTATGCCGTCGACAGTTTGTACAGCTCGCCTATAAGGGCTTGAAACAACAATATCAACTTCCTCTGTTTCTAATAATTTAGTAACTCTTGTTGCCTCAGTAAAACCTCTTTCCGATAAAGGTCTATTTAATTCATCGGGGGTATACGTAGAATGTGCATGTCTAACAAAATATAAATTAGTCAAGTTAATATCAACTCCTAATAGTAATGTTTTAACACTTTTTGTTTTATTAAACTGCTGCCAGAACTTGTCGAGCGGTACCCGTTGTTTAATTAGAATGATGTAATTATAAAACCTACTATAATACAAGAACAGTTATACCAATGTCTATCGTTACAATGATTTTCGCATTTGTTGGTAAACTCAATCCTTCTACAAACAAATTATGCAATGCAATATTACATTAAATCCAAATAAATTATTCAACTCTCCTGCTGCGCTAATTTAATATAAGCAATTTTTTAAAAACCCAGTTTCTTTTGGGAAATCATTTCTGGTGAGTTCTTTACCAGTAATAAGCTGTCTATACGACGTTATCGTTCCATCGTGAGAAACTATGTATATTCTTTTATTTCCAATTTGCTTACACCATTTTAAAAATCCTTCTCCTATAACTTTAAACTCTTTTTCAGGTAATTTATTTATCCCTTTTGACCACCATTCATTTGATAGTTCTTCTTCGATGTGAAAATCAGTGAAATCGTCTTTTATTATTTCTTTTGTTAGAATTTCATCACAAGGTAGTGTTTGCCATTCTGGATTTTGAGGGAACATTCTTGGAGAAACTAACGGACTTACTACTTTCTGACACTTTATACCTTCACTCCAAATTTGTGCAGTCTGTAAGGTTCTTCTAATTGGACTAATTATGATTACATCTGATTGCGATAAAGGAAACTGTTTTTTTAGTGTCTTGGCTTGATTTATCCCTTCCTTTGTTAATGCAGGGTCTAAAGTATGTAGACTTTTAGGTAAATCTAAGGTGTGTTCCCCTTGTCCGTGTCTTATAAAGACTAAATCCATCAAAACTCCTCCTCCAAAAAAAAGTAACCCTTATTCAACTATCCTGCTGTGTTAATTTAAGTACATCTGTTCACATTTTCACTTTAACATAAAATTCCAATGAGTCCTCAAATACAAAAATAGGATCTCCGTAAACGACGATCCCTTGTTAAACTCTTGCACCCGTTTGGTTAATTATAATGATGTAATTATAAAACCCACTATAATACAAGAAAAGTTATACGAATGTCTATTGTTACAATGATTTTCGCATTTGGCGGTAAATATCCTTCATTTCCATTGACTCATACAACTGAATGGCTGGTTTATTAAATGACCATACATTTAAACCTATTTCTTCTGCATTTTGTTCTTTAGCCCAACTTTCACAGGCTTTAAATAACCTTTCACCCAATTTTTTTCGACGCCATTGCTGGTCTATGCAAAGTCGGATATAAAAGCAATTTTTTTCTCTTGTAAATGAGGAGCATCGTTTGTAATCTTTACAGATAATAAAGCAAACCCTATTATATTATTTTCCTGTTCTACAACTAACAAACAGTACGATTTATTGACTTTAAAATTTTGCCAAGTTGATTCCTCGTACAAGTAATCTACCTCTTTAAAATAATGTGATGATTTTTCAATATGAGCATCAATATTCTGCATACTTAATCTATGTAATGATTCAATGTCTTTACGAATGGCGTGACGAATTTGTATTAAAATTCAGCTCCTTTTTTTTAAGGATTTTACATTTGTTTTCGATTACAACTTAGTTAGCTTAAGTGCAATATTTTACAATCTTAAAGGTTGAGTTCTATCTACATCGGTAAAGCCATATTTTCTCGCTAGTTCAGCCACCATTATTGCGTCGCCAGAAAACTTTGATACCGTGGAGTCTGTTGCCAATGCCACAACTGCACGACTTACATACGCTGTTGTTTCCGTTGTTCCATCCTCTGGTACAAAACCTGAATCTATTACTCTTTCTGTCATCATCCAACCCGGGCAAACAGCAACTGTTGAAACGTTGAATTCCTTTAATTCTTTTGCCATTACTAGTGTCATTCGATTAATAGTATTCATAGCTAAATCATAATATAAATTACCTGAAGTCTTGTCCTTGATAAAAAATGTGATATTTGCAATTACACTCTAACCCGTTAATTTAAGTATATTATTTCACATCATTTATTTGTATAATTATTAACAGCTTAAGAATAATAAAGAAAAAAGGAGGTAAAACGGTAATGAAAAAATTATTGACTTTGGCAATTCTTATGATGATTGCCATTAGTGTTAATTATACTTTTGTAAGTGCTGAAGAATCAGGTAATAAGCACGATTCGAAAGGAATGGAACAATCAGTTGACCAATTTATACTATCTCAATTTACAGATGAATTGAGACAAGCAATGAATGATTATTATAAAAAAGATTCCATAAGAGCTCAATATAATTGGTGGGATAAAGATTATGACGTTGTAGAGTTACTGCAATCTGAAAAGGGAAGGGAGCTTAGTCATCCCTTTATTATAAAATTTACTGTTGAAACTTATGATGGAAATAAAAAGGGACAACTTGGCACAGACACGATTACATTTGGAGTGTCGCCTCTTAATTTTAACAAGAATCTTTCCGAAAAAAATTTAGCCGCTGTAAAGGTAGAGTTATTAAACTATAAACACTCTAAACCTTAGAATAAAAACAACTAAAAAGTACCATTTTGGTACTTTTTTAGTTGTTTTATAAAGGGTTTGGTTATGTGCTTTACTTTCGGCTTTCCTTCTTACACTAAACTGCTACGCTAGCACAATAACTCCCATATTTACTTTAACATAAAATTCCATTTATTTTCTTCAAAAAGATAGGACC
>NZ_JBMERP010000095.1:0-11614 GCF_049310925.1 Virgibacillus sp. DJP39
ATAAGTACAAAGCATCTTAACTTTATAGGAGAAAGAGCGCATGGGGTATTTATTTTATTGACTCAACCAGGAAGAAAATGGATATTTTCAAATAAGGAATCTGCTATTTATCCTATTGAAATTGAGTTAAAAAATAGAAATAAAATAATACTCAATTCAAATGAATTAAATTGTTATCTAGCTTAGGAACAAACTACATATGATTGAATTTACTTGTTCAACAACTGATGAGTCAAAAAATTAAAAATAGGAATCAATTTAGATAATTTAGCTTATCGCCAAGCATTAGTTCCACTTATGCAGTAAGTAAAGTTTTTATGTTTTCCTTACTGTCAAGAAAACATTTGGATAGTTCATTTTATCCAAGCTTTTTACATTGAAATTGCCTGAATTAAAGATGAAACCTTTTCAATATCACAAACGTATAACCAGGCAGAGCTTAATTGGAAATCAACAAAAATAAGGAAGGTGGAAAACAGTATGTTTGAATTTCTATTTTATTTACCTATGGACTTGCAGTTTTATGTTTTGTTTATGTCAGCATTGCTCCCGCTTTCCCTTCTTGTTGTCCATCAATATATAGATAGGTCTGATAACCTTTATTATTTGGTAAAAACAAGGTCTACTTATAATATATATACCACTAATAGTCTTCTCAATCATACAGATTTACCAATAAACACGATTATTATTTTCATAAAAAAGTGTATTAAATTAAAGGATTCGCCGAACGGAGATAACGACGATCATCATCTTCTTCTTACACCTTAGATTTTATAAATTGTAAGGAGGAGTAAGTTGAAACGTTTAATTGTTACATTCAGTATAGTTACCGGGATTATTTTAATTTTAAGTGGTTGTGAAAGTGGAGGGTCGGACGCAAATCTTCTCTACCAATTATTTGTTGATCCTTTCACATTTTTAATTAAATCAACGGCTTCTTTATTTAATGGAAGTTTTGGAATAGCGATAGTGTTAATAACTCTGTTAATTCGATTAACCATAATGCCATTTATGTTAAAGCAATCCAGAACTCAAAAGGAAATGAAAGAAAAGATGGCAAACGTCAAACCTGAGATGGATAAAATTCAACTAGAGTTAAAAAAGTCAGAGAATGGGGAAAAACAGAAAGAGTTGCAGCAGGAAATGATGCAGTTGTACGCCAAGCATGGAATCAATCCGCTTTCAATGGGATGCTTGCCACTTCTAATTCAAGCACCTATTCTGATGGGATTCTATTATGCCATTCATAGTTCAAAGGAAATTGCAACGCATAGTTTTCTTTGGTTTAATTTAGGGGTTCCAAATATAACAATGGCAATACTTGCTGGGATGATCTATTTTTTACAGTTTAAAGCACAGCAGAAGAAAATGACTGTAGGACAAGAGCAGGGAAGCCGGATGTTTCGCTGGATGGGGTTGCTTTCACCAGTCATGATTCTTGTGATTTCTTTTAATGTTCCTGCTGCGTTACCACTGTACTGGTCAGTGAGTGGTATATTTTTAATTACTCAGACGTTTTTTACGAACAAAATTTCTCTCTGAACTTTCTCTCAAAATAAGGAAGCTAGTGAGAAATAAGACACTTTATTTTAAATGGGCGTGATTCGATTTTGCGAATCACGCCCATTCCAATATATACACTCTAATACTTAATATTCCGGGTGATCTTCTCCATTAAGAGTGTCAGGTGATACATACACATTGCTAACGTTTGATTGTTCTAGAAATAGATAACTTCCAAAGATAAGTGTTGAAACCATTATTACCTTTACCATTTTTTTCATACTGTATTCCCCCCTTCCTCATTATTCATCCTATTACGAAGGTTAATGGATAATGAATAATAGTAACTAGATTTTTTATACTGAAAGTTTTCAGAATGTATGGTAGCCAGTTTTTCGTAAGTCTTGTATAAATTTATATAATCTTCTTTAAAGAAGGGAAGAACTACATCTTCTAGGTATTCTTTAAGACTTATATCTTCTTTAATTTCTAACTTTTTAATTGTAAGTTTTACCTTGTTGGTTATATCCTCAGGATGTAGATTTGATAGCCCTTTGTTTATCATTTTTAAAGCACTTTCCACATCGTTTTTGCTTAGATATCCTTCTACTAGACCATAAATAGTGTTGCCGTAATTAGCTTCTGCTGGATGTTTATAATTTAAGCTATTTAAGTAATAGTCAATTGATTTACTATAATCTCCTGCTTCAGAATATAGAAATCCAAGATTATTTAATATCTTACCGGTAAGAGTGGTGTCTCCAGATGATTTCGATATTTCTAGTAGATTATTATAATAATTTTTAGCTTCTTCAAACTTCTTAACTCTTGTGTAATTAATAGCCAGTATTAGCTGACAATCAATACTGCGTGGATAATATGCCATTTTATTAAATAATTCCAAAGCTTTTTCCCCGTAATATATGGCTAGAGTAATGTTGTTTAAATAACTATGAGTGAGGGCCAAATGATAAAATAATTCGTCATTATCATTCTTCAATTCTTTAAATTTTGTCTCAGCCTGACTAAGTAGTGTTAAACCTTTACTATGTTTTTTTTCTACACATGCAAGTATTCCTTTAAAATATATGAAGTAACATGATTGTTCTTGGTTTAAATTCTTATCATATTCTTTAATTGTATTAACAAGTTTATTTGCTTTATCTAGATCATTTAGTAACAGTAGATGTCTAATGCTAATTAAATCAAACCAGTATTTTAACGTGACTGCTAGGACTTCACCAGAAAAGTATTCTCCTAATTTTAGATATAATTCCTTCGCCTTAGTTATATTTCTGATCTTAATTAGCCTGTACCATTCCTCTAATAGGTCTTTTATTTCATGTCTACTTTTCAGAGAGGATGTGAAATCTACATTTAATCGTTTCATTAACAAATTTATAGTTTCTTCGTTAGCATTATCAAGCTTGTTATTTTCCAGTTTGCTTAAATAAGTAATGGAACAAATACCTGAAGCAAGTTCATGCTGTGTAATTCCAGTATTTATTCTATAGTGATAAATTAGTTTTCCATAGTCAGTTACAGGATAATTCTCTAATATATCCATTACAATGCTCCTTTTTCTCATTGAAAAAGACCTGCGAAAACTTCACGGTTATGTAATTGATATGTCTTTATTCAAAATAGAATAGCGTGAGTGGTATATGTTTGTAATATTGATACTATTTATATATTAATACTTTTTAGATAATTAATAAATAGATAAAAGGGCCCATTACTCTTTATCTATTTCGTTACCTCTACTCAGCATGTTGAAAAAAATCGACAAAAACTTACCTATTAAACTACTTTTTGCTTCTAATTTTCTCAATACTAGTCTTGTATAGAATGTGCTACAGTTAATATAGAAAATTCAAACAAATGAATTTTGTCGGATTTTCTATATCTACTAATTAGTAGAAAATAATTAAGGAGAGGATTTTGCAGAATGAAAAGCTTTAAGTTACTGGGAAGTATTTTAATGGTTGTTATTCTTATCGCCCCCTCTTTTACTGCACCGGCTGATGCGGCTGAAAAGTCAGACAGATTACGCGTTCTTATCACTTCAGTCAATGAAAATATTAAGGAGAATGCCAAAAAGAATTATGGTATTCGCTGGGATTTCAATCAGCAGGGCTTTACAACTGATATCACTACTGCACAGTTCCATGCACTTCAGAAAAACAAAAATTTAAGAGTAGAACTCGTTGACGAAGTGTCTCTGGATGCTAAACCTGGTTCTACTGCAACAGCTACACCAAGTGATCAAACTCCATGGGGAATGGAGGCGATGTATCAAAACGATGCAATTACGACTACTTCTGGAGGTAGCGGGGTTAAAGTAGCCGTTCTGGATACTGGTGTTATAAATCACACTGATTTGAAAAACAACATAGAGCAATGTAAAGACTTTAGCCAAAGGAATGCAAATTTGGTTACTAATTTCTGTGAAGATGACAATGGACATGGTACACATGTTTCCGGAACCGTTCTTGCTGATGGAGGTTCTGGAAATGGGATCTACGGGGTGGCACCTGATGCAAAATTGTGGTCTTATAAGGTGCTAAATCGTCGCGGTTCAGGTTATTCGGATGATATTGCTGCAGCAATCCGTCATGTTGCAGATGAAGCCAACCGTTTAAACGTAAACACAGTTATTTCAATGTCGCTCGGAGCTAGTTCAGAATCTACTCTCATAACAGACGCTGTTTCTTATGCTTATGATAATGGAGTATTAGTGGTTGCGGCAGCAGGAAACTCTGGGCCATCAGCTAATACAATTGGATATCCTGGAGCACTCGCTGACGCTGTAGCGGTTGCTGCTTTAGAAGATGTACAAGAAAATGGAACCTACCGTGTTGCTGACTTCTCTTCACGCGGTAATCCAAACACGGATGGCGATTATGTTATTGGAAAGCTTGATGTGGAAGTTTCTGCACCAGGCCGTGCTATTGAATCTACTTGGTACGATGGCACCTATCATACTATTAGTGGTACATCCATGGCCACTCCTCACGTTTCTGGACTGGCAGCGAAAATTTGGGCAACAAACCCAAGCCTTACAGCAGAACAATTACGTGCTGAGATTCAAAATCGGTCGACAAACAATGATATCTTAGGAGGATCTGGTTCAGCTGCAGGGGACGACTACGCATCTGGATTTGGGTTCCCGACCGTAAACTAATCAACTTTACTAGCTATAAGAAACCTACTGGGTACTCCTAGTAGGTTTCTTTTTTTAAGTAATAATTGAAAATCGTATTGAAGTTTTAAATCCAAATGTTATTAAACTAGTAGGTTTGTTTGCTTATCAATTAAGGAGGAAAAGAAGATGAAAAAAACATTGGTGCTCACATTATGTTTGCTTTTTGTTTTCAGTATAAACACCGCCGCTGAGACGACTTCTAACAAGAAGATCCCAGAACCGAAAATAAAGGTTACAGATGGAATGACACAAGCGGTATTCTCCAAAGAGGAAGCCATCCGAGAGACCGTTTATATTGAAACAACGGTTGACAGTGATGGAGATGGACAAAATGATAGAGTTCATGCTGAGGTTGTACGTCCAAAGGAAACTGAAGAGAGGCTCGAGATACCTGTTATTTATGAATAATATAAAAAAATTTTTTTAAGTTTTTTCCACGGAAATGAACTACTATCTTTGGTGGGGTGCCTTTATTATTTTATTTAATTAGAACCATCCGGTTAAGGTGGCAAATCGGGAAAATTTAATTTCGTTAAGAAATAAAAAGTGGATTAAATAAAAGCCAGACATGCATTTTTACTTATTAATCCGATAAGTTAGAGTAGTGGTTACAAAAAGTTGTGAAATGGTGTTGTATCCTTTTTAGAAGTAAGTGATAAATTGATTTATCAACTTTTTTAGGAGGGGCAATAATGCAAATCTTTTATACAGTTCGTCCTGGGGACACGGTTTATCAAATTGCAAGACGTTGGGCACTACCAATTGACTCTCTTATTGCAGCTAACAATTTGGTTTCACCTTATACAATTTATGTCGGTCAGCAGCTTTCCATTCCTCCTGGTGTTGATGCCATTCGTGTTAGAGCAGGAGATACGGTTTTTAAAATTGCTCAATTTTTCGGTGTGCCACAATCAGTTATTTTCGAAGCAAACCGACTTGAACCTCCTTATATGTTGCAAGTGGGCCAACTGTTGAGAATTCCTCCCGGTATCCCCTATTATGTTGTACAATCTGGTGATACACTGTATCAAATTGCAAGACGATTTAACAGTAATGCTAAACTGATCAGGGAGGTAAACAGGCTCCCATCTACTATTATTTTTCCAGGGAATAGGTTGATCATTCCATATGCACCTAGTGGGGGGAAGGGATTGATAGCCTATACATCAAACCGTGGTGGAGACTATGATATATGGTTATATGACCCAAGTACTGGGATTAATAAACAGATTACAACCGGTTTAGGAGAATCTTTCTCGATCCCATTTTGGTCATCAGACAGTAAAAAAATCGCTTTTGTTGGGAAGAATGGTATTCTGTATATCGTGCAGTTGGATGAAGGTGTAATTGCACGTATTGACCAGTTTATGGAGGGTTTCGGCATTTATTTGGATTGGTCACCAGATAGTCAAAAATTAGTTTATACGAAACAGAATGAGATAATATTGTACAATATTGTCACACACCAGGCCCAGAGAATAAACCAACCTAATGCTACCGATGTACAATGGTTTCCAAGTGGCACAGAACTGCTTTTTCAAGCCCCTGATGCATCAGGGATCAGTCAGCTTTTTTATATTCAAACTGATGGAACCGACAAACGGCAAATCACCCAAAACTCTAGTGGAGCATTTAATAATGTTCGTCTTTCCCCTAACGGCTTCTACTTGTTGTATACAACTCCTGGGGTTAGTATCTCACTTATTTATATTTTAGAGCTTTCAACTGGAAAAATATTTGAAGTCAAGGGAGGACCACTTGCTAAAAATTATTTTCCAGTATGGTCTCCAGATTCATTGACAATTGCATACAGCGCAACTGCATATGAAGATGTTGGTTATTTTTCATTAATAAACACTACAGGAAATCAAGGAGAAAACGAACAAACAAGGGCATTATCGGATTGCTTTGCTACTCCTGTTACATGGTCGCCAGATGGTAGAAGAATTGCTTATCTTTCTGGCTGTGATAACCAAGGAATAGCCAGCGAAATGTGGGTAGTTGACGTATTCCACCCTGTTCCGGTTCGATTAATAAAGGGTATTCTCATTACGTCCTTACAATGGTCTCCTTTGCCAGATTCTTTTATAGAAAAAACCTATATTAACACCATATATAACGTTCAATTTAATTATCCGATACATTGGAAACAGGTAGGGGACCTTAGGTATGAAGGACCGGATGGTTTTTTTCAAATTTCAGCGATTTCCACAGAAGAACCGATTAACCAAGTTTGCGAAAACGAAGCATTCCACCAACTATTACCATATGGTTCAGAACCTCGTATAGTACACACAAAAATTCAAGAGCAAGAGGCATGTTTTATTTTTCCGTCGGAGGACCAGCCACCGGAAATGAGAAGTCAAGCCGCTCTAATCATTCGTTATCCAACGCCAATTCAAATCGAGGGTATAACTTACAATTACTTTATTTTATGGGCAGACCAGGAACATATAAATAAAATAAGCTCGACCCTTGCTTTTATTTAGTAAACATTTCTGAAGTTGTGTTAGGGTCAATTCGTAATTTACTATATATAGGCCTGTTATGTAATAAGGCAAGTGTTCATCACCTTGAAAAATAATGTTGGTTGATGAACACTTGCCTATTTATTTTCCCCAAAAAGTTTACTTGCTTTTCTGTATGGATTTATCTTTCCTAATATTATATATCCACGCTTTATCTTCATCCATCATTTTCTTAGCAGCGTAAATTGTCAGGAACTGTATGACAATAATAGGTAGCCCCATGAGACCTGAAAGTACCTCAAGTGGAGCAAGACCACCTATTCTCATTAAAGTTAGAGCTATTATTGTTATAATAATGGCCACAATAATTCTCAAACTTTTTGAAGGCTCCGCTTTACTCATATTTTTCGTGCCTGTATAGGATGCAATTGTATAAGTTGTTGAGTCTAGTGTCGTTGTCAGGAAAATTATAGCAACGATTATAAAGACAGCAATTGCAATATTAGAAAGAGGTAATGAAGCTAATACAGCTGGTATAGCTGCCATTGAATCTTCCTTGACAATATCTAAAACAGGAACTTGTCCAGTAAGATACCGGTGTACACCAAGCCCTCCGAGGACGCCAGTTGCTACCCAGGATATTAGTGTAGGTGCCAGTAAATATGTTAATATCATTTCTTTTATTGTTCGACCTTTGGATATTTTTGCAGCAAACACACTGTGCAGCATCGCCCATGTTGCACTGTAGGCAAACCAAAATACAGTATATGTTTCGATATGCGTGCTTCCTTTCATATCCAATGAATTGGTATAAAGTGACATGTTTACATAATTCGATATAAGAAAACCAACACTGTCTGTAAAGTAATTGAGAATAAATATACCAGGTCCTGCTAGTAGAACGAATACAGCAAAGCCACCAGCAATGTACATATTTAAGGTACTTAGTTTCTTGATTCCTTTTTCTATACCTAAATATGCGCTAATCGAGAATAGGAAAACCCAGACAATAGTTACAATTAATGTTAATGTAAACGAGAGTTCTATGTTAAATAACTCTGATAGATTGTAAGTAACAATAGGTGCTCCGAGTCCCAGGGTTACAGCTGCACCAGCTAGTATACTGACTAGAAAGATTACATCCAGTACTTTTCCCCCTAAACCATCTGTAAACTTGTCACCAAATATCGTGCGGCATGCTTCGGAAATCCGCATAAATGGCTTCTTACGGACATGCAGAATATAACCCATTGCTGGCGCAGCCATTACGAAAATAGCAAATACCTGAAAACTCCACAAAAACATACTGTACGAATTTCCCCACAGTAGCGCTTGGGTAGATCCAGCTTCTACACCAGACGGGGGATCTAAAGCAACAGAGGCCCATTGTACCATTCCTGTACGCATAATTGTGGATCCTAGGCCCATTGCAATTAAAATAGAAGAATATTCAAATAAGGTGAACCTTGGCTTCTCTGTTGGATCACCTAAAACGACGTTCCCATACTTAGAAAATGAGAAATATAGTGCAGCCACCACTAATATTATTCCGTACCAAATATAGCCCCATGTGAACATTTCCACAATTTTATCAAAAATACCATTCAGCAAACTTAGGGATTGATCCTCGTACAGAGAAAAAGGGATAATGATTGCGATAATAATTAGTAAAGAAGGGGCGAAAATTCTGTAGTCAATTAACTTTCTGCTTGCCCCTTTGCTATCTTGATTCATCTTGAAACCTCCAAATATAAGTTATTACTGTATTAACATAGCGGTGATAAAAGTAATTAAAGGCACCGACTGATTTCTAATACCACGTAAATATAATTGTGAAACATCACTTAACCAGGAAAATTTTTGAAGAGAGTCCCAGTAATTAAAAAAAGAACCAACAACGAATAAATCATCGCTTCAGTTCTTCTTGTTCCAGCTTTTTAAAATACGTGATTATGCACCAGACAATAATACCTAACAACCAATAGATAGGGAAAGAATATATGTTTTTCCATGTAATTTCTTTATATATAAGTAACCATTCCATTAAGGGTTCTCCTATAAAAGCTGTAAATGCGGATAGGAAACCTGCAGATATAAAGAAGCTTTTTAAATTATATCCCCATTTTTGATACACCAGCATAAATGGAATGATTACAATCCCAACATTATAAGGATACATTTGTGGATTTATGTATGGAGAAAGCCGAACGATGTAGGTCCATACCATAGCATTACTCCCTATGGAATCAAGAAAAGTAGCAGCAACACCATAAAATAAACCAAACGATGTTATTTCAATCACTCTTTTCTTATCCACGAACTTCCACCATACAAGTGGAGGTAATAAAGTTAATGCAACTAAAAACCACCATCTTAAACTTAAGTAGTTATGGGTGCGCCAATAAGTTTGAAGTGTATCATAAAATTCTTGCTCTACTTTTAATACGTTATCTATAGTAATGGATAGGTATGGCATATCAATGAATTGAAGCAAGACATATTCCATAAAAGCACCTCATTTCGTTCCTTTTTAGAGTTTATTATGTCCAAGAGTTGGCGAATTATATTAGCAGTTGTTTCAGTAAATGAGACATATCCATGAAAGGTGGAGGTCGTATAGCAAATGTATTATAATATTGATAACAACACATAGAGGGTAGGGGTAGCATGATAGCTTCTTTTTCTGTTAACAAAATAGCGTGGAAGCGGATGTTATTTTTTCTATTTCTAATTTTTATTCCAAATTATCTCGTGATGAAAATAAAACTTGTAGGGCCTGTGAACGACTTAATAGCCTTAGGCACAGCAATTGATTTAGTAGTAATTCTGCCGTTAATGCTTTACTTTCTGGGATTTAAGAAAAGAGTTTCCTTGCTTGTTTTGTTTGCATTTGTTTTTTTGGGATTACTCCTTGCTAATTGGATGATTCCAAGAGAGGCAGATTTATATCTTACTTATTTTAATCAAACAGTTTTAATACTTGAAGCCGGTCTAATTACGTTTGAATTAGTCGTATTAGTTGCGTTAGTAAAAAAATTCCCTGTACTTCTTAATAATTATAGGAAAGAGAAACATATACATTATCACTTTCTATTAAGTTTTTCGGCTGCAATCCAACGCACATTTGTTTTTAAGAATGAAAAACTGAACAAATTCCAGTTCACTTTACGGGTCTTGGCTACAGATATCGCAGCAGTGTACTATAGTTTGTTCAGTTGGCGAAAAAAAGCCCCAATTGTGAAGCAAGGACAAACCCATTCATTTACCTTTCACAAGAATGCGAGTTATCTAGGTGTTTTTTTTCTATTAGTTCATGCCATGGCTTTGGAGATTGTAGCAGTTCACTTCTTAGTTGCACAATTCAGTCATACATGGGCCTGGATACTTACAGGACTTGATGTTTATGCTATGTTATTTATTATTTCCGATTATCAGGCTATTCGCCTTTCACCTGTTATTTTGGATTCAAATGGCATTCATTTTCAAGAAGGTATTCGGCAGTATGGCTTTGTACAATGGAAGGAAGTAAAGGGAGTCACTGAAAATATACTGACTCCAAGTGAAGTAGATAAAGAACGAAAAAGTATTTCCTTAGCACTACATGGACTTGAAAGAGATCAAATTCCTTATGTGATTAAACTAAATCAACCTGTTAAAATTCGCCAGATATTTGGATTTAGGAAAGAAATCCTGTCCATATATATTAAAATGGACAATACTGAGGAGTTCACTAGTGCTATTAATTCTTACTTGAAATTACAGTCATAAACACAAATGTTTGTTCAGTTAAGAACTATTTTCACAAAAAAGAATGGATGTGTATGGATGATAAAAATTGGTTTTGTTCGTCATGGGAGCACTGCTTGGAATAAGCAGGGAAGAGCGCAGGGTAATTCCGATATACCACTGGATATTGAAGGACTTACGCAAGCTAGTAAACTTGCAGAACGTTTGAAAACAGAAGAGTGGGATTTCATCTATTCAAGTAATTTACTTAGAGCACGCCAAACTGCAGGAATTATCGGAGATAGAATAGGAAACAATCAAATAGGTTTGGATAAAAGACTAAGAGAAGTAGGTGGTGGCTATATTGAAGGGACTACCGAAATTGAAAGAATTGAAAAGTGGGGAAATAACTGGAGAGAATTGGACTTAGGGATTGAACAGTCGGACAAGGTTGTCGAGAGAGGACTGGCATTTTTAAACGAAATATTAGAAAAACATCATGATAAAAAAGTATTAATCGTTAGTCATGGATCCTTCATTAAACATCTTCTGAAAGACCTGGTACCTGGATTGGATGAAGCATCTCTCAAAAACTGTTCTATCACTAAACTTGAAAAATCAACTGAAGGATGGGAAATGAAGTTACATAACTGCACAATGCATTTAACATAAGTAAGAGAGAAGGGAAGCAGAGATCATATATCTGCTT
>NZ_JBMERP010000096.1:0-11524 GCF_049310925.1 Virgibacillus sp. DJP39
TTGCTGTCTTTAAAAGACAGCAAGTTTTCTCGCAGTAAAGAAAGTATAAAAACTTACTTTCTGCAAAATTAGGCTTTCACCATTAGCCAAGTATTCTATTTTATTTTGCTTGAAGTTCTTTTTGGTACTGCTCGAACTCAGTCGGCGTACAACGCACCCAGTGACGTGGTGCAACTTCTCTAAATTCAGATTCCTCATCAACGTTATGAACTGTCGGGTCATACTCTGTACGTCTACGATTACGCTCATACTCAGGGTCAGGTAATGGGATAGCAGAAAGTAGTGACTTTGTGTAAGGGTGTATAGGGTTTTTATACAACTCATTACTGTCAGCCAGTTCTACCATATTTCCATAATACATAACCCCAATACGATCACTTAAATATTTAACCATTGATAAATCATGGGCAATAAACAAGTACGTTAATCCGTATTCACGTTGTAACTTCTTCAACAAGTTTACTACCTGCGCTTGAATTGACACATCAAGCGCTGAGATAGGCTCATCCGCAATAATAAACTCTGGTTTAACTGCAAGTGCACGTGCAATACCAATACGTTGTCTTTGTCCACCACTAAATTCATGCGGAAAACGTGTGGCATGTTCTTTGTTTAGACCTACTGTTACAAGTAGTTCCTCAACGCGTTCCTTACGTTCTTTTGCATCTTTTGCAAGGTTATGAACATCGATACCCTCAGCTATGATATCCATAACAGTCATTCTCGGGTTCAACGAAGATGATGGATCCTGGAAAATCATCTGCATTTTACGGTTGAATTTTTTCATATCAGCAGTAGACTTTTTACCATGAACATCTTCACCTTTAAATTTGACACTGCCATCTGTTGCTTCATATAATCGAATAATTGTTCTGCCGGTTGTAGATTTACCACAGCCTGACTCTCCAACCAATCCGAACGTTTCACCTTTATATATATCAAAGTTAAGTCCGTCAACTGCTTTAACGATACCTTTTCTTCCAATTTTAAAATGACGCTTTAAATTACTAACTTCTAAAAGTTTCTCAGCTGTCATGTTATTCACCTTCCTTAACGCCAGGAGTTACCCCAGATGATGCAAAGCCATCCATTCTTTTCTGCACAGAAGCAGGTGGTTCAACTTTAGGAGCGTCTTCATGCAATAACCATGTTGCAGCATAATGTGTATCAGATACTTTAAACATTGGAGGCTGCATTTCCTCATCAATTTTTAATGCATATGCATTTCGTGGTGCAAATGCATCACCTTTTGGTGGAGAAGTCATATCCGGCGGACTTCCCGGAATGGTAATTAAGTCTTCATCGTTATCATCCAAGGTAGGCATTGAACCTAAAAGTCCCCATGTATATGGATGTTTTGGATTATAAAAAACCTCTTCCGTTGTACCAATTTCAACTATTCTTCCTGCATACATAACTGCGACACGGTCAGCAACGTTTGCAACTACACCCAGGTCATGGGTGATGAACACGATAGCGCTGTCCGTTTCTTTTTGTATATCTTTCATTAACTCTAGAATTTGCGCCTGGATTGTTACATCAAGTGCAGTAGTTGGCTCATCCGCAATTAATAGCTTAGGGTTACACGCTAGTGCAATTGCAACAACAACACGTTGACGCATACCACCAGAAAATTGGTGTGGATACTGATGCAAGCGCTTTTCGGCTTGTGGTATTCCTACAAGTTTCAATAGTTCTACCGCGCGTTCTGTTGCATGCTTGCGATTCATTTTCTGATGCTTCATTAAGCCTTCCATAATTTGATTACCAATTTTCATCGTTGGATTTAGTGATGACATTGGATCCTGGAAGATCATAGAAATATCTTTCCCTCGAATCTTTTGCATTTCTTTTTCGGATTTTTTAACTAGGTCTTCACCTTCAAACATAATGGATCCTTCTTTTATTACACCCTGTGGTTTAGGAAGAAGGCGCATAATAGCTTTTGTTGTTACAGATTTTCCTGATCCTGATTCACCAACAATTGCTAAGGTTTCTCCTTTATTCACATCAAAAGTTACACCGCGCACCGCTTGTACCTCTCCACCATAGGTGTTAAATGATACGTTAAGATCATTAACTTCTAGTAATTTACTCATTTATAAACACCTGCCTTTTTATTTGTGCATTTTAGGATCAAAAGCATCTCGCAGTCCATCCGCTACAATATTAAATGCAATCATTATTACAGAAATTACAATTGCTGGATATAATAGCATGAAAGGATAAATTCTAATATAAGAGAATCCTGTATCAATTAATGTACCAAGTGATGCTTCTGGAGGTACTAATCCAAGACCGATAAAGCTAAGGAATGCCTCGAAAAATATAGCACCCGGAATTGTAAACATTGTATTAATGATAATAACACCACTGATATTGGGCAATAAATGACTTGTAATTATTTTACGTGTCGGTGAGCCCAGCGTTCTCGATGCTAATACAAATTCCATGTTTTTAATTTTCAGTACTTCTCCACGGACTATCCTGGCCATGCCGATCCAACCTGTTATCGTCAGGGCTATCGTTATCGACAATATACCTGGCTGGAGAATAATAATCATCAGCAATATTACAACTAGGTTCGGGATACCAACAAGAACTTCTATAATACGCTGCATTGTGTTATCTACTCGTCCACCATAATAACCTGAAATTCCTCCATAGGCTACACCAATTACAAGGTCAATAGCTGCCGCTAAAAAGGCAATGTATAACGATACACGAGTACCTCTCCATAGACGGGTCCACTGATCTCGACCTAAATTATCAGTTCCTAACCAGAAATAACTGTCATTCAGCTCTTTTGCTTCATATATATGGTATGTTGCTGCAACAGTTGCCGAGTCTTCTGTACCATTACCTTTATCTATTACTTCAATATCAATAAACTCTTTTCTATTGTCGTAACGCATATAGGCATCTGTTGTAGCCTTTTCAACGGTATCGTCTGAAAACTCTCCTTCATGTGTTCCATCAAAACCTAACCAGTCGATATTTTCTAGCGCTGCTACACGTGGTGGCATTGTTCCCCTAGTAACGTCCTGGTCATTATATCCATATTTATTCATGCTTGGGCCAAATATACTCAGAACTATAATAATAAACAGTACGATCAGAGAAAGAATTGCTAGTTTATTTTTCAAAAATGTTCTTGAAGCATCCTGTAGAAAAGTTCTACTTGGTTTTGCAATTTTTTCACTTGTATCTTCTTCTCGTTTGAGGGGTTGTAAAAGTTCTTTTGGTATTTTATTTTGATCCATTTTTAACTCTCCCCTCCTGCAACTCTAATTCTAGGGTCAATCACACCATATAAAAGATCGACTACTAAAATAATTACAACAAACAAAAATGCAAACAACAATGTTGTACCCATAATAGTTGGATAATCATTAACCATAACGGAAGAAACGAATTGGTCTCCTAATCCGGGTATAGCAAATATCTGTTCGATAACAAGCGTACCTGTCATTAGTCCAACTGACATTGGTCCAATTACTGTTACGAGTGGAATTAACGCATTACGAAGTCCATGTTTAAACACAATTCCAGTTTCAGAAACACCTTTTGCTCGTGCTGTGAGGATAAAGTCTGAACCCAGAACCTCAAGCATTTCTGTTCGTGTGAATCGTGCTGATACTGCCATTGGAAAAATCAATAATGCTATGGTAGGGAGTACTGAATACTCAAATCCTTCCCATAATGCGACAGGAAACCACCCTAATTTTACAGCTAGTCCCCACTGCAAGAGACCTGCAAATACAAAGGAAGGGATAGATGTACCAAGTACAGCTAATATTGTGGAGCCATGGTCAAGAAAACCATTATGGAAAACTGAGGCTATTAAACCAAGAAGGATCCCTAATAGTGTACCAACTAGCATAGCCTGGAAACCTATCTGTATAGACGGACCAATCCTATCCATGATTATATCTGTTACTGGTGTGTTTGAGAACGCAAAGGATATACCTAAATCTCCTTGTACAAGTCCACCCAAATAATTCAAGTATTGAATTGGAACGGGATCATTAAGTCCATACTTTTCTAATACAATTTCAGCTTGCTCTTCTGAAAGTTTGTTTTCAACATTAAGCGGACTTCCTGGTAATAGTTTCATAAGGAAGAACGATATTGTAGCAATTAAAAATAATGTAACGGCCATATACGCAATACGTTTCAGTATATATCGTGTCATACTTGCACCTCCCAATAATTTTGTTCATTCATGTTGTAAAAATTCGACTGTTTATAATTATATGACTCTTTTTAAACATTGGAAAAGAGAGTATACGCCACTTTTGGAATATACTCCCTTTTACCAATTCTTACCTAGCATATTCTACTTATTTTCATAAATATTTTTGCTTATTTAGATTTAACACTTGCCCACTTATACTCATAAGTAGCACCCATTGGGTTGTTGATTACACCTTCAATTTTAGGTGAGATTAATTGTGCGCGAGCAGCTTGATACAATGGTGCAACTGCTGCTTCTTCAGCCAAAATCTTTTCAGCTTCTAAGAAAGCTTCAAAGCGTTTAACTGGATCAAGAGCTAGTTCGTTACCTGCTTTTGCAATTAATTCATCATACTTAGCATTTGAGAAGCCCATGTGGTTGTTTCCACCATCAGTTACCCAAAGGTTTAACCAAGTATTCGGGTCAATATAGTCAGGACCCCATCCAGCAAATTGAATGTCATAGTTCATGTTTGTATCTAATTCAAGACGTTGTTCGAATGGTACTTGCTTCAATGTAATTTTTAATCCATCAAGATTAGTTTGCATTTGGTTAGCAAGGTATTCGTTCATGATTTTAGTAGTTTCGCCGTCTCCACCAAGGAATTCAAGGCTAACTTCTTCTTTACCAATTTCTTCTAATCCTTTTTTCCAAAGCTTTTTAGCTTCTTCAACATCAAAAGTAACTAGATCTCCATTAATATCACGGAAGTCTTCCCCAGTTTCAGGGTGAGATACGAATTTTTGTGGTACATAACCATTAGATACGATTGATCCGTTATTAATAACTTCATCAACTAGAGCTTGCTTGTTAATTGATTTGCTTAGTGCTTTACGAATATTAACGTTAGCTAGAGCATCTGATTTAGTTTGGTTAAATTTCAAATAGAACAATGTAGTTTCTGGTGTAATGATAAAGTCATCATGTGATGAGTATTTATCAACAAGGTCAGATGAGATACCTGCACGGTCTGCCTTGCCTTTTTCATATAAATCTACCCCAACTTGTGGGTCTTTTACTACATCATAAGTCATTTTCTCTAATTGAACTGTGTCAGCATCCCAGTAATCTGGGTTCTTAACAAGGTTCCAAGAAGTTGACGTGCTCTTCCAGTCTTTTATAATGAAAGGACCGTTTGCTAATAATGTTTCAGAGCTTGTTGCATATTTGTCGCCTTGTGCTTCAACGAACTTTTTGTTAAGTGGTAAGAATGTACCAAAAGCAGTTAATGATTCAAAATATGGTGTTGGTTTTTCAAGCGTAACAACTAGTTTATAGTCGCCATCAGCCTTAACACCTAATTCTTCTGGTTTAGCATCTCCAGTATTTACAGCAGTAGCGTTTTTAATTACGCCACCCATCATGTATGGACCGTACTCAGAACCTACATCAGGATCTACTGCACGCTGCCATGCGTATACGAAATCGTGAGCAGTTACTGGGTCACCATTTGACCAAACTGCGTCTTCACGTAAGTCGAATGTCCAAGTTAGTGCATCTTCACTTACTTTATGATCAGTAGCAATACCTGGCATTAATTTTGTATCTTCACCTAAACGATATAAACCTTCCGCTGTTGTTCCTAAGAATTGGAAAGCATATTCGTCAGTAGCAAGTGAAGCATCCATTGACGGGATTGTGTCTCCGTTCAAGAAATTAAGTACTTGTTCTACTTCTTCAGCTGGTTCCTCTGCAGGCTCCTCTGCTGGTTCTTCTCCTGTGTCGCCTGTATCTGTGCCGCCCTCTTCTTTATCAGAGCATGCAACCATGAATATACTTAGCAAAAGACCTAATGCTAAGAGTAATGCAATTTTTGAAAATTTCATGGTATGTTGACCTCCCCTTTTTTTGTATTCCTGAAAGCTTGTGTAGAAAAAATATCTACAATAAGCATTATACAATTTTTCAAACTATTTTGCATTACTTTTTTTAAACTTTTTTTACAAAGTCTTATTAAAATAACTATCCAGCAAAAAAAGATAGGACTTATTACCTAGATGAAAACGCTTTATCACCTGCTATTCCATTCATTTATTTAATATCTTTCCTTTATATTTAATATAGGATTAACCTATCTATTTTGCTATAATTAAAGATATTCTATTTTCGAAGGGTGTAAAACATGGAACTCAAAAAAAATAAATGGATTTTTTTTCTTGTTAATCTTTTTGTAAGTGTACTTATATTCATCTTTTCTGAATCACATGATCTGAAACATTTTATTAACTCTATATTTTATGTAACGCTAGCATACTTTATCTTAATGTTATTCCTGTTCATTATTAAAGGACGTTTCTTTGATGGAATCTCATGGAGTTTCCGAAAGTTCCGCTCGGTTATGTCAAAAGAACGAGATTATTTAACGGAAATCGGTGATGTAACAATGCCTTCAGATCGTATTAGTATCCCTTTTTATCGGTTTATAGCTTTTCAAACAGCTGCTTTATTGCTGTCCCTTGTATTACTTCTTATTGTTTATTATATCTAGCAACATATACACCAGTTAGCATCACCAATATAAGACAAAACGCCTTCTGTTATAAATAGGTAGTTAAATCCTGCTTCCATAAATGTACGGACAGTTGCTTTTAGTTTTACCTGTGTGGTGCTATCTGTTAGTTACCCCCAATCTTAGATTGTATCTCACCGTAATTTATATTCTCTTGTTGATCAAACTTTATAGAGGGGCTATCTATATTTGAAGTTATCTTTGTAAGACTTCCGGTTATATAACCCGCATAAATGGTAGGAAACAAGGTTAAGCCAATTTGTCTAATTAACGATAAAGTACCTAGAGCAGACCCTTGTTCTCCGCTTTTTGCACTTTCTCCAACCAGCACATTTAGTGGAGCTAATCCAAATCCAGCCCCTATTCCTGAAGCAAGTGCAAGTGGCGCCAACCAATAGCCAGCATTTTCAACTGGAACCTGTAATACCTGTTCGACGTAGGCAGGGATGAAAATGATTCCCGCTAGAAACCCTCCTGACAATAACCCAAGTAATAATGTCAGCTGAAACTTTTTCTTTTTTAACAAGGAGATTGTAATAATTGGATCTCAATCCTGTTTCTCAAGCCTTTGTTCATGAAGAAGTAACATGATAAACAACATAAAATACAAGGATTACAAATACCAAAACATCAAATTGCAGTAAACTTTCAAAGAATGATTGGCTGTTCAGCCTGGTTATTCCTCACATGAGCGAGAGAATGGAACCTGCTAAAATAAAGCTTCCCAGTATGTCAATAGACTTAGCGTTATTCTGGATTGATTCATCAATTTACGATCCCACCAATAATAAGCCCGAGGGCACGCCCTTGCTTATCATTTGGTGAAGTTGACAAAATATGCGAACTTCCTATAATAAATATTCCTCCACCACCAAAAGCCTGTATTAAGCGAGCGATTAGTAAAAAGGTAAAAGACGGACTAAAGGCAACCAATAATGAACCTATTGCAAATAGCGCTACTTCTATTATAAATAAACCGTCCAAGGCCATGACGGTGATACATCAAATCATTCATTAATGG
Organism: Virgibacillus sp. DJP39; assembly: GCF_049310925.1. NCBI lineage: Bacteria > Bacillati > Bacillota > Bacilli > Caryophanales > Bacillaceae > Virgibacillus > Virgibacillus sp. DJP39. Next base: position 7,768 of record NZ_JBMERP010000096.1, read on the forward strand.
TGGTTAGCGCAGTACTAATGATTCCATTGTCGAGGCCGGCCATAAACACACCAATAGTAAACAGTGTAATAGCCCACTTTTGCGATTGCTTTTGTTGATATCCACTACTTGTCCCTCCCCTCTTAAAAAAGCTACTTTCTAGAGGATTGTTGTTTATACATTAAATCTATAAACTGCGACGTAACTTACCGCTACGGAAATACACTACGCTGGCATAGAACTAAACAAACGACCACCATGAATACTATATTGATTGGAGTGGAGGCAGAATACGTAGACTCCTGCGGGAACAGCACGCGTCCGAAGACCCCGGAAGAAGTGTTCTTTGCTTCTGAGGAGGCTGAGGCTGAGGCCGTGGAAAGCGAAGTGTTCTGCCGGAACGGCGTCGAGAAAGTTTTCACTACGCCGCATTTCACATCAACTTCGAAGATTAAAAAGCAACAAAACTTATGAAAGAACCAAAAAAAAGAAGATAGAGCTATAAAGATAAAGCTCTACCTGTGGTTAATTACTTAAATAAGTTACTGATTGATTCGAACAACTCACTAAAGAAATTTGCTACCTTCTCCCAGAATCCTGCATCCAACCCTAACTCATCCGCTTTATCTTTTATTGTTCCTGTTAGATCTTCAAGCTGATTTTTCACTTTCCCGAAATCAATATTTAAATCACGCATTTTATTAAAAAGATCTATAAGCATTTGGCGATCTGCTTCACTCAATGAAATGTTTAGTTTGCTTAACTGATCTTCTACGATTTTTTGCACTTCTTCTTCTGTTGCTGGGTTTTGTTCAGCAATTGCTTTTTTAATTTCAGTCAACAGCTCACTAACTTTTTCCTGGCTAAGACCTTCTTTTTCAGCGAGGTTAGTTGCAACTCCAAGTTCTTCATTTGCAAGTTCCATCCGGTCTTTATCTAATTCAACACCTTGTACATCATATGCTTTGTATATTCCAGTAAGAGCTGAATGACCTGTAACCTTAACTGGTGATGCGACATCTACAGTTGCATTCTCCACACCTGCAGTTAATAGTGCATTCGCATACATTTCACTAGAAACCTGAGTGATTTTTTCTGGGGTTACTATGTTGATTACCAGCCCCGTGCCCTCTTCTTGTCGCACAATTTTGGCTGATGAGAACATGCGGGCATCTGGGTTTCCGTTAATGTATTTTGCCGCATCCTCCCCAGTGATTTCAAATTCTTCCACTGTCTCGTCTTTTTTTACATTTAATAACTTACGGGCTTCCTCTTTTTGCGCATCAGATAAATTAGCACCTAGCACCAGAATTGGCACTCCCAGTTTCTCATTAATAGTTGTTGATGCAGCTGCTGGTAATGATACACCGATTACAAAGCTGAAAGTTAATAACAGCATCATTATAATTTTAATAGACTTCTTCATTAGAAACGTCACTCCCTTTGTTCTATATTTTACCATAAAGATCCAAGTAGTAAATTGAGCAAATAGCTTTATATTTACTTCGTATTTCTATATATTTAGGGTACCGAAGTAATAATGAAGGAAGGGCTTTAACATTATAGATCAAGATCCTACTATTAAAAAAAATTTAATTATCATGTGGTTCGCAAACTTTTTTATTGCCGGAAGTATGACAATGATTCTTCCATTTATTTCTTTATATATAGAAACTTTTGGTAATTTTTCCGATTCTTATGTCCAAAGCTGGTCTGGTTGGATTTTTGGTATTACCTTTGTAACGGCTTTTATTTTCTCCCCAATATGGGGCAGGATCGGTGACAAATATGGTAGAAAAAAGATTCTAATTATTTCTGCTTCAGGACTGGGTTTATCTGTTTTAATGATGGGGTTCGCAACATCCGTCATGGATCTCTTTATTTTGCGGTTAATTATGGGTGTTTTCACTGGATTTATCCCAACCTCTCAAGCCTTTATAGCGACACAAACACCAAAAAGTATCGCTGGAAAGGTTCTAGGTACATTACAGACTGGAAGTATAACAGGCGCACTCGCTGGACCATTGCTGGGTGGGGCCCTAGCTGACATATTTGGCTATGCAACGACATTTAAATGGACATCAATCACCTTGTTCCTTTCTGCACTTATTGTTGTGTTTGGTATAAAAGAAATACTGGTCAGGTTTGAAGACGATGAAGAACATACCAATTACTCAAGTAAACAAGTTTTGATGCATATTGTTCGTCAACCAGTATTACTGATCGTTATGTTAATTTCCATGCTTGTTCAAATCGCTCATTTTAGTATACAACCAATATTATCTTTATATGTCGCTGATATACATGGTCCAGCAAGTATCGCCCTGTTTTCAGGTATGGCTTTTTCCGCTGCTGGACTCGGTAATCTGCTCATGGCAAAACAGTGGGGGAAAATTGGTGACCGGGTTGGTTATGTGAAAATAATGATCGTTTTATTATTTATGGCTGGTATAGTTTATTTCCCTGGTGCGTTTGTTACAAACATTTGGCAGTTAATCGTACTCCGCTTTTTACTGGGAATATCAATTGGCGGAATCATTCCAGTACGTATAGCTTACATCAGGCAAGCTGCGCCACTCTCTATGCAGGGCGAGGTACTCGGCTATAATACAAGTTTACGCTTCTTGGGTAATGTGATAGGCCCAGCTCTTGGTGGGATGTTAGCTGGATTCTACGGGTTCTCGGCTGTATTCTTTGTGACAAGTGCATTGCTTGTGGTGAGCGGGGTTATTATGGTGGTCACTTGGTTTAGGCATGAATATGAAGGAAAATATCAGCATGCTTTTTCATCTCATCGAAGTTAGTAGGTCTTCATCATCTGTTTCTAACCTAAAAAACCTCTTCTACTATCAGAAGAGGTTTTTACTTTATTTGTTTAGCTTAGAAGTACAAAGTAAAAGTTTAAAGTTCAAAAAAAGTTTTGAAAATTTAATCTAAAATAGAAACTATATATTCCCCTCTAGATTCTCCAGTTTTAATGATATTAAGTTCTTTAAGTTTAGATAAGTTTTTGGCAATACTAGAACCCGATGCATTTAACATATCATCAAATAATTGGCGGTGAAAGTGTTCTCCGTCTTCCATGCGGGCTATAATTTCAAACATTGTCCGGGAATGCCCTTTACCTAATAATTCTTTGACATGTTTTATTCTGTCATAACGCTGAAGTTCATTTAATACCTTCATAAGGGATTCATTAATGCATTCTAAATAGAACATCAAAAATGGCTTTAAATCCCCTTTTGTGGCTAGCATAAGCGTATCATAATATTCTTCGATTCTTTTATCAAAAAACTCCTCAACGCTAAACGCATCCTTTATTGTACTTAAATCTGGATGGATAAGCGCAACGAGTGTTGAAAAGGCACGTGCTGTTCTCCCGTTCCCATCAGGGAATGGATGAACATAACCTATTACATGGTGGGAAATTGCCGATATTAATAATGGATGAATTTTATATTGATAATTCACTTGTTGATCATACTGATTGTCATGACCTGTTACACTAGTATATAACCAATTAAAAAATGCCTCCATCAAATTTGGAACTTCAATATAAGCTGGTGGAATATAACTCGTTTGTCCATTTCCGTCCTCTAACGAAACAGGAATTAAACGATAACCATCAGGATGCCCAGTCAAATCCTTCATTAGAAGTTCATGGGTATTTTTTAGTACTTGTTCATTCATATCAGAAAAATTCTGCAGTGGATTTAGTTTAAACAAATATTCGTAGGCCTCAAAAACATTTCTTACTTCTACCTTAAACTTTTGAGAC
>NZ_JBMERP010000097.1:0-11441 GCF_049310925.1 Virgibacillus sp. DJP39
CTAAACATTACCTATTTGATAACGAACTTGGTCTTACTATACCCTTCCTTCGTCTTTAACACGTCAAGTATTGCTGGAAACATAGTCTTTAACTCCTGAACATGGGAAATTACACCTATCATTCGTCCAGATTTTTGCAAATCTATTAATGTCTCTATTGATTTATTCAGAGATTCTTCATCTAATGATCCAAATCCCTCGTCAATGAACATGGTATTAATGGAAATATTCCCCTGAAAACTTTGTATGACATCAGACATTCCAAGCGCTAGGCACAAAGAAGCATTAAATTTTTCTCCACCAGATAATGTTTTAACGTCACGCGTTTGGCCAGTGTATTCATCATATACATCTAGTGCTAAGCCACTTTGTCTCCCATGTGATTCCTGCCGGTCACTTCTGATTAAATAAAATTGCCCGTTAGAAAGACGTGTTAATCGTCCGTTCGCAGCCTCAATAATTCGTTCTAGGTATTCAATTTGTAAATATCTTTCGAACGATATTTTTTGATTGTTTTGACCTCGAAGAACATCATATAAATCCGTAATTGTAGCTAGTTTTTTTTCACGCTCAATTACTTTGTCATTAGCTACTGTAATATTTGTTCGTAAACTAGCTGATTCCTGCTGATACTGCTTTGATAGGTTTAATGTATTATAAGCTAATTCATATACCTGCTTCGATTCAGCTAATTTCTCTTTTAGTTTCGACAAATCTACCCTTGTCTTGTCCTTTAAAACATTCTCCAACTCTTTTACTTGCTGTTTTTTCATAGCCAATTGTTCGTTAAATACACGAATTGCTTCTTTTAATTTCTCTTGCTCAGCAGACAGCATTTTTGCTTGTTGATAAGCCTGCTCAAATTCGAAATCAGCTTTGACCAGTGCTTCCGCAAACTGTTTCTCTGCTTTTTCACGTTTGGCTTTTGTTTCCTCTGACTGCTTCTTTGCGTGTGTCATGTTGGAAGCTGCTTTCGTTTGATCTTCTCTAGCTTGCTGTAGTTTTGTCTGAGACTCTTTCCATGCTTTTTCAAGCTGTAATTTTAATTTTTCTGTTTCACTAATTTCTTTTTCGAGCTTAGTTAGAATTGTCACTTCTTCGGGGATATTCTTTAATCGGTCGTCATAAACTGCTTTTGATGTCTCATACAATGAATGCTGCTCCTGATAGGACTTCTCCAGCTGTTCTTTCTTTAGTTGCAGTTGCCTTACTTCTTCCTTTGTTTTTTCATAAAACTCTTTATGCTTTTTGATTTCATCTCGCTGTTTCAATAAGTAATTGACTTCTTCGCCTAAGAGCTTTCCTTGTTCGACAATCTTGTCTTTTACATCTGATGCATCTTGTGTTGGAATCTGGAAGTTTTGAAGATCCACTTCTTTTTCCTTTAATTGCGTTTCATTCGATTTGTGTTCAACAAGTACGTCACGATATTCCTTGTCAGTTTCATCAAGCTCATTCTTCTTAGCATCAAGCTGTTCCTTAGTAACCTGTTTGTCCTGATTCAAGGCTTTATTTGGATGCTCTATACTGCCACAGACAGGACAAGACTCTCCATCATGTAAATGACTTGCTAAAAAACTTGCTTGATTGTTCAGCCATCCTTCTTCTATTTCATTGTATGCAGCTTTTACTTTATTTAAAGCTTCCTCTTTCTTACGAAGCTCCCTCTCAAATGCAGTTTGATTACTTTTTAACTTCAAATAATCCATTAACACTTTGACTTGCTCTCTCATCTTTGATAATTTTTCTTGTTTTTCCGGCAATTGGCTCACTGTTTGATCCTGCTCATTGATTTTTTTGTATGTTGCTTCTACAGTGTCGCTCTTTTCCGTCAACTGGGCTTTGACTTGATTTAGACTTTCAAAGGACGTTTTTCTTTTTTGATCAAGTTGCTGTAGATCCCTTTTCTGTTCATCAAGTTTTTTAATAGTTGGCAGGTAGTCCTTTAATCGTTGCAGATTTTTCCCAACTTCTTCTCGTTCACTCGATTTATTTTCTTCCTGTTGATAGATTGCTTTAGATTGCTCAAGTTTCACTTCAGCATGTTTATTTGCATCGTTGGCTGCAACTAAGGCTTCATCTTTATCTTTTTCTTCCTTCCGCCACTCATTAGCCTGTTTTTCATAGATTTCAATCTGGCTTGCACGTTCCGCTTCTGCAAGTACTTTTTCTTTTGTGATAAAATCAGGAATTTGAATCTTAAGTTCACCTAACTGTTTTTCCTTCATATCCAATTCTTCAAACCGTTCATTTAAAGCCTGGGCTAAGTGGAATTCACCTTGTTTCTTGTCATGGTTCTTAAATGCCGCGTCATAGTTCTGTTGATCTGCAGAAATCTTATCCTGATAAAATAAAGCTTCTTGCTCAAGTCCAGCAACCACCTGATTCACATTGTAATATTCTTCAGATAGCACCTGGAATAGTGTCGAAGCCTCTCTTTTTGGCAAAGCTGCTGGGATGCTTTGAATGTGATGATCTCTCGTTTGTTGAGCCTGCCTAAAGTTTTGTTCAATAACAGTTTTTTTATTTTTTAAAATGTCATTGATGTGCTTGTAGTTTTCCGTCTTAAAAAGCCTTCGCAATATCGCTTCTTTGTTTTCAGTTTGAGAGGTTAACAGTTTTCGAAACTCACCCTGAGGCAACATTACAATTTGTTTGAATTGATCTTGTGTCAAGCCAATAATCGCTTCTACCTTCTTATCAATTTCTGAAACCATCTGCCGGTCTACACAGGGAATCTCTCTCCCATTTATTTTTTCATAAAACTCATATTGCTCACCAGTTTTTGATTTATTTCCTTGTTTGACATGTCCAAGCTGTCGAAGGATACGATATATCCTACCATTTAACTCAAACTCTAGCTCAATAGCTGTATGCGTATTGTCCTCTGCAAAATCACTTCTAAGCATCTTACTATCTTCTCTGTCAGTTCCACTGGCACTGCCATACAAGGCAAAACATATTCCGTCAAAGATAGTTGTTTTACCTGCACCAGTATTACCAGAGATAACAAATAGATTATTTTGCTCAAGCTCTGTAAAGTCAACTACTTCAGAATTCTTGTATGGTCCAAATGCCGTCATTGTCAGTTTAAGTGGCTTCACTCGGTATACCTCCTTTCTATCTATTAATTTGGAATAGATTCCTGTTTATTAGTCTCATTTTCATCTTTTAAAAGTTCGTCAAGCACTTCTTTAAAAATAGATTCCGTATCTTCTGCTGCTTCAATCCCCTTCACTTCCTTGTAAAAGGATTTGAATAGATCTAAATCACTCATTTTGCTGCGATTCACCAGTTCCTCTTCCTGATTCAGCGTATTAGTTAATGCAAAGTTTTTGCGTTCAACATGCATGGCATTTGGATAAACCGATCTAACTCTTTCCATTGGAGATAAAACAGGTGCTTCATCTAGTAAGCTAACAAACACATAATCCTCATTTATCTGATGTGTCAACAAGTCTTCTAGTGTCGCTTCGACAGTACGGATATCCCGTTTAGGGGTTGAGAAACGCTTTTCAACTGTTACGTTACCATCAGCATCCATCTCGACAATATGGAATCCTTTTTTATGATGTTCTTCAGAAATAGAATATTTTAAAATAGATCCAGAATACTGTACCGTTTCATTTTTCACATGGTGGGCCTGATGCAGGTGTCCTAGTGCCGTATAATGAAATGGTGCAAAGTGATTGGCATCAACATATTCCGCTCCCCCTATCGAAAGTGGTCGTTCAGAATCACTCGTATTATCTTTTTCTTCCCCCAAAGGAGTGACAAAAGCATGTCCAACATATACATGACGCACATTTTGATCCATATGAAGTTTGATGTTTTCCACAATTTGCTCGGTAGCATCATTGTGTGAACGAATTTCATCAGATTCCAGTACGTTTCTAACCAAACTTGGATCACAATAAGGAATAAGGTGAAAATGGACTTCACCATGATTGTCATTTAAAATAACCGGATTCGTCTCTTTCGTAAAATTACCGACAACATGAAAACCCTTCTCCTTCATAATACTGCTGCCGAAGTTCAATCTACCTGGGCTGTCATGGTTGCCTGCCACTGCCAAGACTGGAGTTTTCAGCTTCAAAACAATCGTTTCTAAGATTTCATTCAACAAATGAACAGCCTCGGTTGGTGGCACAGCACGATCATACAAGTCTCCTGCAATAATTACAGCATCCGGTTTCTCTTCTTCAATTGTGTTAACCAACTGATCAAGAACATAGCTCTGATCCTCAGTCATGTATACCCCTTGGACGAGTTTTCCTAAATGCCAATCAGCTGTATGTAATAACTTCATGAATCTCTCCCCTTTCATTTTCTTAAACGTTTTTCTACTATCTACTAGTATAATATACTGCTAGTCTATCTGTTTACTGAATTCTTAATTTGATTTTATTTCCAATCCTGAGGTATTCCTTTTATCGCTCTTGTTGGTGTAGTTCGTAGGCTTCCCAGAAAGGTGATGATGATATCCGACAATGTTTTTATTCTAGTTTCAGTATACTGCTACTACTTACTTGAAGCAATTCAACTAACACCCATAGAACTTAATTATCTGAATATATACATCCTCGGTTTAGAAATTTCCCCATTGTTTTCTATCATGAAATAGAATTTTAGCATGAATTACTAAGCTCATATTTCAATTATTATTTAATCTCAAAAAACATCAAATATAATTTGAAAGCAGATTATTACCAAATCACGTGAAATTATATGATAATTGCTGGATAGAATGAGTAAGTAGGAGGAATTCGAATGACTAAAACTAATGAAAATGATACTGCCAAAAAACCAGGGGAAATCGAAGCAGATGGATCTTTCAAACGCCAGACCAATCGTTTTACAACTCCATTTGGCAATAATACAGGTGAATTACCCATTGAAGCTGGTCGTTACCGTCTGTTATGGTCAGCGGCTTGTCCATGGGCACATCGCTCTGTAATTGTACGGAAATTGCTTGGACTAGAGGACAGCATTAGTTTAGGAACAGCAAGCCCCCTTCGTCCAAGAATCGGTCGGGTTGACTGGGAATTTTCTTTAGATACAGATAATGTGGACCCGGTTCTTGGTATTCAATATATAAGTGAAGTCTACAAAAATGCGGATTCAAACTATAGCGGCCGGCCAACAGTTCCAGTAATGGTAGATATCAAGAAAAAAGAAGCTGTGAATAACAATTATTTCAAATTAACCAACGCTTTTGAAACTTCCTGGACGCCACTTCATAAAGAAAATGCTCCCGATTTATACCCAGAGCATTTACGGACGGAAATTGATGAATTAAGTGAAGTTATTTTCCATAAGGTTAACAACGGCGTGTACAAATGTGGATTCGCTGCATCTCAAGAAGCCTATGAAGAATCTTATGACCAATTATTTGACAAGTTAGACGAATTAGAAGATAGACTCTCTAAACAACGATTCTTATTCGGGGATTTTATTACAGATTCTGACGTTAGACTCTACACAACATTAGCTCGGTTTGACGCAGCCTATTACACAGCTTTTAATACAAATCGGAACCTAATTCGCGAGTATACTCATTTATGGGGCTATGCAAGGGATTTATACCAAACACCAGGTTTTGGCGATACGACAGACTTTGATGGAATTAAAAGACATTATCATCTATCCATTACAATTAACCCTGACAAAACAGATGAAAACATCCTTCCTAAAGGACCTGATTTATCTATATGGAACACGCCACATGAACGTCATAAACTAAGCAATAAAGTTGAGAAATTTCTAATTCAAAAAAAGTAATGAAATGAGGCAAATTTTAAAATGAATATACGAAATGCTTTACAGGACGAACTACCATACATTCGGGAACAGAGGGTTAAAGCTTATAGTGAACATACGGAGGCTCTCTCTGCTGAACATTGGCAGGCTCTAAAACAGGCAATATCTTCTGATGCAGATATCAGTCAAGGGGTTGACCTGATTGTCGCTGAAAAAGAAGGTGAAATTGTTGGAAGCGTTGCTCTATTCCCCCCAAATACAGATGCCTATGAAGGGTATGTGGATGAACTTGATTACCCTGAAATTCGTGTACTTGCTGTTGACCCACAAACTAGGGGTAGTGGGGTTGCATCAGCATTAATAGCTGAATGCATTGAACGTTCCAAAGCGAGAGGATTTAACTCAATCGGACTCCATACAGGTTCCTTTATGGAAAATGCAATAAAACTTTACGAGCGAATGGGGTTTGAACGTTTACCAGAACACGACTTTGAACCAGCAAATGATGGTGTCATTGTGAAGGCATTCCGACTATCGATATAACTTTAAACATAAAAAACTTAAAGTACCGTTTTATGCGTTAATTCTAGATGTGAACTGAACATATATTTTCGGGCTGCATTCAGGCTTATCCTTTGCTAAGATCAGTAAAATTTGGTGTTGCTTTTTTCACTGGTAACCTGCAATAGCGCCAGTTTCCGAAGCATCACGAGCCACTGCATAGCCAGCGAATGCAGATTTTCGAGCTTCACCTACCCTTATTTCACTACCACCCATGCACGTCCCGATACAATAATTTTGCTAAGGCATCATCTTCTGGATATTGTATTTCAAAAATAGTGAATTATATATTCCGTACTTTCTGTGGCCCAAAATGCTGCTATTTTTTGATTTACTACCTTTAGGTGGTCTTCCATTATTATTTTTTTAACTGTATCTTCAAATGTTTTCTATGTCATTCCAAACCCCTCAATTGTTCTGCACCATTTTAATATAGTTGTCTCTCTTAGAAAACTTAGCTTTTCGCAAAGCCTTATGGCGAAAGAACTATATGCACTTATGCAGTAAGGAAAGTTTATAAACTTTCCTTACTGCTGAAAATAAAATATCATTTCCTGAATAAAAAATACCTTTCTTTCCCATCTTATATCTTGAGGTGACATATGTTAAATCGAGCGATCTGTACAGCTTTAGTAGGAATAGGCACTGCACAGTTTTTAAAAATACCTTTGAATTATTTAAGAACCGATAAATGGGATTGGAAAAAATTATTCGGCAGCGGTGAGATGCCTAGTTCTCATTCTTCGGCTGTCACATCCCTAACTACCTATATAGCTCTAAAAAAAGGTGTGTCTTCAATAGACTTTGGTGCTAGTAGTATTTTCAGTTTGATCGTTATGTATGATGCAATGGGAATCCGGTGGCAAGCAGGGCAAATAGCCATAGCGGTAAACGATATGGACGAACAGTTAGAGATAATTGCGGATAATCACCCTGGCATTAACCACAAAAAGCGGGAAAAAGAATTAAAGGAAATGCTTGGGCATTTACCTGTTGAGGTTCTCGGTGGAATCGCGTTAGGAATAGCAATTGGCGCTGGTAGCTATTTTTTTGAAAAACCAAAATGATTAGCTCCCCGAATTGTTTTGAACAATCAAAGATAACCACCATAAGCCTATCTGCAAATGATGGTTATCTTTATAATCACTAGTTGTTAGATATAGTCATGTTCATTGTCGTTTCTTTGTTTTTTTATTGTTAAACTTTTCAGCTGGGGTTAGTGGTTCATTTGCCATTTCGTGATCAAATTTCCTTGACAGATCTCCTCTAACCGCCTGTTCATCACTAATACCACCATTGTAGTTTCTTTTTGGGTTTTTTCTGTCTTCACTCATTTTCAAACACCTCCATAACGTTAGTTTGCCTAGTTGTACATGCATTATCCAACTATACTGATAGTAGAGTTGGAGGAGGGATTCCGACTGACCGTTCTTCTTGTGTGGTAACAGCTTTCTGCTAACCCCTCGGGATTAGCTTTTCTTGTTTTGAAGTAAATAATTCCTGTGCACGATCAGCTAATTGTGTTCGCAATCGTGAGTATAAATAAGCTTCCTTTTCCTTTTTCACTCTCCGCCTTTATTTCCCCACCATGTGCTTGTACAATATATTGTACAATAGAGAGACCTAGTCCCGAACCACCGTGTTTCGTTGATCTTGATTTTTCGCCACGATAAAATGGGTTAAAAATGTTTGTTAAGTCTTTCTCATCCATTCCCTGTCCATTATCTTTCACGATAACAGATAGGCTTCCTTTCACTTGATCAACTTCCACTTCTATAGTTATCCGATCACCGCCATAGCGAACAGCATTATCGATTAAGTTACTCATCACTTGTTCTATTCGTGTAGGATCAAGACCAATATTAAGTGGTGGGATCTGCTTCGTGAAAGTCATATCCACTCCTCGAATCTGCAAATCAAATTGAAATCTCCCAAGCATATCAAGGAAAAAATCAGCCATGTTTACGACATCTTTCTCAATTGGGAGTTGCTCTAACTCCATCTTTGAAAACTCGAATAAATCTTCAATTAATGTGTCAAGATGATTTGTTTTATCATGTATCACACGAAGATACCTCATTTTCATTTCTTCGTTTTGTACAATTCCATCTTGAAGTCCTTCCACATATCCTTTGATGGAGGATAAAGGTGTTCGTAAATCATGGGATATGTTAGCAATCAGTTCTTTTCTTGCTTCTTCATATTGCTTTTGTTTGATAGAAGATTCTTTTAAATGCTGCCTCATTAAATTAAATCCTTGAATAAATCTACCAATTTCATCTCCTCGTTTATAGTTAATAGGATAATCAAGATTACCCTCTTTCATCTCCTCTGTAGCCTCGAAAATATGCCTTAATGGAAATAGTACTGTTCTTGATATATATCTTGTCCATACTAAGATGAGTACGATCAAGGTAAATAATCCAACACCAACACTGATTAGAGCAAGGTTGATAATATCTTTAAATATATTAAATGGTTCCCTTTGATAAGAGTTTGCTATAATATCTGCATTCCACACATCTCCCTCACTAGTCTGTACTTGAACCTGAAAATTATTGAGATTGAAAAAAAAATCATTATCTTCTTGAACGGAGCGAAAATTCCTCGAATCAAACAATCTTTCACCACTCTGCGTTTGAATAGTTAGATTGATATCATAACGATTCAACAGTGGTGTGATTTTTTTGTTAAATTGTTTTTCATTAGGAAGAAAATCTTCATTGATTCTGATTTCTTGTTTTATATCTGTAAAGAGTTGGTCAAGCTGGTCATCATCTTCGCTTATTAGATTTTTTGAGCCAATAAAAAAGCTGAGAATAACCACAAGAATCGGTATAAGAATAATTGAGAAAAACGCGAGAATAAGCCTTGTCTTTAGACTCGATTTCATAACGAATCACTGAATTTGTAACCAATCCCCCATACCGTTTGAATATAGTTAGGCTTGGAAGAATCGACTTCAATTTTTTCTCTGATTTTGCGCATATATACAGTCACTGTATTACTATCACCAAGATGGCTATAACCCCATACATTTTCATACAATTGCTCTTTCGAAAAGACTTGTCCCTTGTGGGAAACTAACAAGTGAAGTAGTTGAAATTCTTTTGCGGATAAGTTGACCTGATCACCACTCACGAATACTTCAAATCTATTTTTGTTTAATTTTAAGTCACCGTACTGAATGATGCCATCATCTTCATTATTACCCGATAAATACTTATAGCGACGTAAATGAGCTTTAATTCTAGCTACTAATTCTCTTGGGCTAAAAGGCTTTGTTATGTAATCATCCGCTCCGATTCCAAGTCCGATAATTTTATCAGTGTCACTTTTTTTCGCACTCATCATCAGAATTGGAATGTTGGATTCTTTTCTAATCATACGACACACCTCAATCCCATCAATGTTAGGGAGCATTATATCAAGCACAGCCATAATTGGCTCTTCTTCATGGAATTTTTTAATGCCTTGCTCCCCCTCACCTGTAAGAATTACCGTATATCCCTCTGCTTGAAGATAGTCCCTTACAAGTTCCCCGAGCTCTTCTTCATCTTCTACAATCAAAATTTTATCTTTACTCATCGTATCCCGCCTTTATATAAAGCAACGTTATGCTGCAACATCTCGCTTTTGAAAAATAACCCAAGTAAGGGTAATGAAAATAATAAAATACACACTTAGTACAATAATTGAGAAGGTCATGGTCATCCCCTCGACCAACGGAACTCCATTACTGTATTGTTGAAAATTAGTATTGGCGAACAATATATACTTTACCCAATCATAATTACTTAACAGTTGAACAATCTGGGGCCCGGTAAACATTAAGAATAAAGAAATACCGATAGCTAGAGAGCTACTGCGAAATACAGTTGAAATCATAAATGCCAATGTTACCATCATAAGAATGTCGATACTGTTGAACCCTAATAGACTAATAATATACATAACCATATTCTGTTCTACAACCTGTCCATCATTGTATACTAAATAAGGATGCTGCGTACCATCGAAACCAAAAAGTAAACTGCCTATAAGAAACGATAAACCAGATAATACCAATAGCGAGAACAGAGCAAAAAGGATTGTAGAAATATACTTTGACACAAGTATTTTCGATCTACTTACCGGCCTGATCAATAATAGCTTTATTGTTCCCCATGTAAATTCACTTGCAACAATTCCAGCTGCGACAACAATGGTAAATAATGCGACTATTCCAGTGAAATTTGTCGCATCAACCATAAATCCCCAAAGTGACTGCGACTCTAATGGAGGAATATTGTTGTCTATTCGATACGTATTAATTTCTATATGTTGCTTCGCATAATTATCCCCAACTCCCATTAAAGGACTATCTTTAACGGTTTGTTTCAATTGAGCATTTTCCACTCTTAATTCTTCTTTCCAATTTATATTATCATTTGTTTGCATGGCAAATTTAGAGAATAACCCAAGACTAATAACAACTAAGAAAATCAATCCAATCATCACCCAGGTACCTGTCCGCTTATACAACTTCATATTTTCATTTCGAATCAAATTGATTAATGATACCATCTATTTCTCCTCCGTTATTTCTAAGAATTTCTCTTCTAAGGTTGACTGGTTTGATGCTATGCCAAACACTTTAAATTTATTTACTACTAATGATTCGTTCACCTCTGCAATATAGTCATGATTTACATGTATATCCAAGAAGTCACTTCCTTTGTTCATTTCCGTCGTATCATAAATCGATTGCAGGAATGAGAATGCCTCATCAAGAGGTTTCACGTAAAACCGAATACTAGCTTTAGCTGAATTACCGACAAAATCCCCCACATTTTCCATACTTATCAATTTTCCATGTTGAATAATTCCAATACGGTCACACATTAATTGCATTTCAGCCAATAAATGGCTTGAAACAAACACAGCCATGTTTTCCTCATGAGCGATGCTACGAATGTAATTTCGAATCTCACGAATACCTGATGGATCCAGTCCATTTGTGGGCTCGTCCAATATTAACAGTGATGGTGAATGAAGTAATGCTTGAGCTAACCCCAATCTTTGACGCATTCCTAAAGAATAACTGCGGACTTTATTATTTATACTTTTCTCAAGCCCTA